>CAYJEC010000005.1:0-26700 GCA_964369025.1 uncultured Ideonella sp.
GGGTAGCCCCAGTGCACCTTCACCGGCTGGCCGCCGGTGCCGCCGAAGAAGACGGGGCAGGTCTCGGCCGCGGCGCTGTCGCACACGGTGATGACGATGGACAGCGGCGGCGCACCGTCCACACTGAACTCGTCCCAGCTCTTGCTGCGGTAGGCGCTGGTGTCGACGCCAGCCCCCTTGAGCGCTTCGATGGCGAACGGGTTGATGCGGCCACTCGGCGCACTGCCGGCGCTGTGCGCCTTCACATCGAGCCCGAGCTTGGCGGCCAGATGATTCAGCATGCCTTCGGACAAGACGCTGCGCGCCGAGTTGTGGGTACAGAGAATGAGAACGTGGGTGGTCATGGGTTCACGCTCCTGCGTTGCCGATCTGGTCGATCTCGCGCTGCAGGGTCAACTGGTCAAGAGACTTGATGGGCAGGGCCAGCATGAGATCGATGCGGCGTTTGAGGATCAGCGCCGTGTCCAGGAAGGCCTTCTCGCGCTGCTGATCGGATCCCTGCACGTCGCCTGGATCGGCGACACCCCAATGGGCCGTCATCGGTTGCCCGGGCCACAAGGGGCAGACCTCGCCGGCAGCCTTGTCGCACACCGTGAAGACGAAGTCCAGCATGGGTGCGCCCGCCGACGCAAACTCATCCCAAGACTTGCTCCTGAAGCCATCGGTCGGGAGGCCGAGGCTGGCCAGGGTCTTGAGCGCCAGCGGATTGACCTGGCCGTTCGGATGGCTGCCTGCCGAGAACGACCGAAACCGCCCGGCGCCAAGGCTGGCCAGCAAGCCCTCGGCCATGATGGAGCGGGCCGAGTTGCCGGTGCAAAGAAAGAGAACGTTGTAGATCTTGGTGCTCACGGATTGACTCTGCAGAAGGAAGTTGAAGACTGAAAATTCAGCAGGAGGCGTGACATGCCGGCGTGGTGGCGCCGCAGTCCTGGCCCTGGCAGCAATGGGCGGTGAGGTAGGCCAGCAGCGCATTCATCTGCTGGATGGCAGGCCGATAAATGAGGTGGCGGCCGTCCCGCTCCACGGTCACGAGGTTGGCGTGGACCAACTCCTTGAGGTGGAACGACAGCGTGGACGCCGGCACGCCCAGCGTGGCGGAGAGCGCCCCTGGCGTCATCCCCTCCGGGGCAGCGCCAATCAACGCACGGAACACCCTGAGACGGGCTCCCTGAGCGATGGCGGCCAGGGCGGCGACGGCGGCTTCCTCGTTCATTGTTTTATGTTTATCGAAATATGGAAATTTGTCAACACCTGCGCTCTGAACCTGTGATCGCGCGGGGCAGGACTAGGGCCTGTTAACGCTATGGGAGGGATCACCCTTCGGGCTCGTGCCTGGCAGGCCACACGTCGTCGTTGCGGCCTCGTGGTGTGCCGCAGGCACACGGCCTCGGCCGCGCCTCGCCCCGTGGCCTGCCAGGCGCGAGCGTGAGCCCACCCATAGCGTTAACAGGCCCTAAGCGGGGCTGACACCGGCGGCCGGCCGTGCCTGCGACAGGCCGGCCAGCAGTTGCAGCGTGAAGCCGGCGTCCAGGTCTTCCAGCGCGCAGGCGGGCTCGTGGGCGGGCAGGGCGGTGTCGAACAGCACGCCGAACTCCGAGGCCAGGCGCTGGTTGCTGGCCTCGAACTCCAGCAGCAGGCGGCGGCGTTCCTCGCTGCCGAGCAGGTGCTTGATGGGGGGCAGGCCCGCCTGGGCCAGGGCCCGCGTCGCGCGCAGCAGAGGGGTCAGCTCGTAGTTGACCCGAAGGCGGTTCATGCGGTTGAGCAGCAGCGCCAGCCGCATGTCCGGCGACGGGTTCGCCCGCTGATCCGGCAGGCCCAGATCCGGCAGGCCCAACGCCCCCTCGAAGCTGGCCACCAAGCCGGCGTTGCGCACCGCGTGGTCGAAGTCGAACGCCTGCACCCGGGCCGGCAAGGCGGCCCAGCGCGACAGCAGGGCGTGGTAGTCGAGCCGAGCGCGCGTGGCCGGTGCCCGGGCGAAAGTCAGGATCGGCCGCGACTCGCGCCGCGCGCCTTCGCGAACGAACTGGTTGAACAGCGCCTCGACGAACAGATCCTGCCGCCGAAGAAAGCACAGCACCTCGATGTCGAAGGTCTCGGCCAACGGGGCGAAGAAACGGGTGATGCGTTCGTCGGGCTCCGACAGCCCCTCCTCGCTGATGAGCAGGGCCTGAGCACCACTGGCGTCGAACTCCGCAAGCAGGTCGTCGCGCTCGCGGGCCTGCAGCGCGGCGTCGTTCGATATCGCCGCGTGGAACACCGAGCAGTGCTTGGGCAGTTCCGGCCATGGCGGGCGCTGCGTGCTGGGGTAGAGCACGCCGCGCTCCAGCAATGCGGGTCTGGCGGCTTCCAGTGCAGCCTGCAGGGCGCTGGTGCCGGTCTTGTGCGTGCCGATGTGCAGGATCAGGCGGGGGCGTGCGGACAGGGGTGGCAGTTGCATGGGGGTTCTCACAGGCGATAGCGGCGCCCTTCGGCGCGGCCGAACTGGGTGTAATGGGTGGCAGCGTCGACGCCCGTACGGGCCACGTCGGCGTTCAGTGCCAGGTATTGAGCGGGGTTGAAATCTGAGGGCAGCGCCTTCCCGGGCAGCCCCGGGCGCAGAGGCGTGCCGGGGGCGCGGCGCCAGAGGCTGCGCCACCAGCGCGCCCATGGTGACGGCAGGTGCGCTGGCGCCGGGCCACGGCTCGATGCCGCACCTTGGCGAAGCCGCGCGAGCAGTGACAACTCGCGCTCCAGGCGCTCGCGCAGTTCCCGGATGGGCACGGCATTCGGCAAGGCGTCGGCTTGCGTGGGCGATGAGGAGCCTTCAGCGGGGAAGGTGGGGGCAGGTGCTTCGAACCTGCCTTCGAACAGCAGGCGGGTGTGGCACCGATGGCGTTCGGACACCTCGGCCCAGAACGCCGCCTGGCCGCTCGCAGCCAGGCGCTCCTGCCAACGCCGCTGCAGCGCCGGGAACCCGGCCACCAGGCGTTGCAGCGCGTCCAGATAGCGGTGCATCAGCGTCAGCCGCTCGTCCGGCAACACGGGCGGCAACTCACGGTAGGTTCCGGCGCCCGCGTTCGTCAACACCACACTGCGGTGGTTGCCGGCGGCAGGTTGGTGGCCGGGGTACAAGAAGGGCAGCACGAGCACACCGTGGCCGGTGGCCTCGTTTTCCATGCGCTCGCGGTCGGCTTGCGGCAGGGCCGTCATGCGTGGCGCGTTGCAGGCCGGCAGCGTGGCCAGGTAGTGTTGGTCGAATTCGGGTGTCAGCACCCGGCTGTCGATGTCCAGCAAGGCCTCCAGCACGCGCAGGTACAGGGCCATGCCCTCCAGGTCGTCGATCGAACCGTGCTCGGCCATGCGCTGCTCGAACCAGCGGGACAACTCGGCGGCACCCGTGTCCGAATGGGTGAGGTTGATGATGACGGCGTGCAGGATGGCCATGTACTCCTGGCCGTAGGAGTGGCCCGGCTCGTGCCATGCCGCGAGGTTCGGGTTGGTGATCACCGGTACACCCAGCGCCTGCGCGCGCAACGAGTACTCGATGTCGTCACCTCGCAGGAAAAAGGCCGCCGGGTACCCGACGCGCCGCAGCGTGGCCAGCGACAGGCCGAAGAAGATGAAGGTGGCGTACTCGCAGGGGTTCAGCGGGCCGAAGTCGTCCAGGTGCTCGAAGCCTTCCAGCGACAGGCCGTGCTTGAGCAGATGCGGGAACAGGTTGCGCTGGCGGCCGAAGCCCCCGTGGGCCTGGAAGTTGAGCCGGCCCCAGTAGCCTCCGTCTTCCCAGACCTGGGTCGGCCGGCTTTTCATCAGCACCGGCAGGCTGCTCACGTGGTCCTGTGCGCGGTAGCTGCAAGCTGCGAAGTAGCGGGCCAGCGACTCCATCGACAGCAGCAGATCGTCGTCGAGGATCAGCACTTCGCCCGGTGCGGTGTCGGCAGCGGCGTCGCAGTGCGCCAGGAAGTGGTGGATCAGGTGGCTGGCATTGCCGCCGCCACCCAGATTCGGGCCTGCCATGACCCGCAGGTTCAGCCCCAGGCGGGCTGCGTTGGCCCACGAGGCCTCGGCACCCGGGCTGGCGTCCAGGACCCAAAACTCGGTGCGTGCCAGGCATTCGGCATGGTGCGGGTCAGACTGCGCGCTGCTGGCGAAGCCCGCCAGCAGCGCCTGCAGATCCCCGGTGCGGCCGAACGTGCGCATCAGCACCGCCAGCCCCGTGCTCTCCCGCGGCTGGTCGCGCGTGCACCAGGTGGCGTCGTGGACGCAGGCGCCGTCAATCGCGTCGATGTGCCAGAACAGGCGGCTGTTCTCCGGCAGCGCCGACAGCGAGCCCAGCATCAGCGTGGTGCGTACGCGTCGCGGGGAGTCGATGTGCATCTCGCGCAGCACCTCGGCCGCACGGCCCAGGCTGGCACGCATCACGCGTACCCTCAAGCTGCCTTCGGCCTCGACCACCAGGGCCAGTTCGCGCGCGTGGCTGAGCCGGGCCCAGGGCTCCACAAAGAAGCTGTTGCGCAAGGTGCCGCTGCCCAGCCAGTCGTCGGCGCGAAGCGTCACACGGCTGCCGTCGCCGTTCCACACAGTGCCCTCGCTGGCAGCCAGGTAGAGCGCTGGCGCGCCGATCGCCGAGCGGTCGATGCCCTGCAGGCGGAACAACTCGGTGCTGCCGTGGAGGTGCCAGGGCGGGAGGGGGCGGAGAAGGCGGGTCACGCCATCATCTTCGCGTGCGCCCATGACGGTTTCGCGTCAGGCATGAACCCAATGGGCCATGGACTGACACATCCCCGTCACGACGCCTTCATCCAGCCGGCCTAGTCTCGGTGGCTGCGTTCCACGGCCACCCCATGAACCCCATCCTGTCCGACGCGCCCGAATCCGGCGATGCTTTCCTGCGCGGTGTCGAGGCGGCGCATGGCATCGCGTCGCCACAGCAGTTGTTCGTCTGGCTGCGCCTGCATCTGCATCGCTTCATACCGCATGACCTGGCCCTGTGCTGGGCAGACGCCGGCCGCGAAGCCGGCGGTGCGGGTGTCCGGGTGCTCAATTGCGTGCCCATGCCGGATGCCCTCACGAACCGGCTGGCCGACCCCTTGGCGCCCATCTGGCAGGTGTTGGTGGAGCGCTGGGCGCAAGGTGGGGAGCGGGCACGTTGGCTGCCGCTGGCAGGGCTCGGTGACGAACTGGCAATGCGCCTGGAGAGCGCGGGCTTTTCCCAGGTGCTGGTGCATGCCGTGCGGCTGGGGCCACGCCAAAGGGCCGACCTGCTGATCGCCTTTCTCCGTCAGAGCCCCGGTGATCGCCAGGTGGGTGACGAGGCGTTGACCGCCCTGGAACTCTGGATGCCTTACCTGCATTTCGCGTTCGTTCGTGCCGAGGAGGCCGTGCTGCGCCGCGCGGGCAGCCGCCTGAACGACGGCACCGTCAAGGTGCTCACAGCGCGCGAACTCCAGGTGCTCACAGCGGTCCGGGATGCCAAGGCCAACGCGCAGATCGGCCTGCTGCTGGGCATCAGCCCGCTGACGGTGAAGAACCACCTGCGCAGCATCCAGAAGAAGCTCGGGGCGCACAACCGCGCACATGCGGTGGCCGAGGCGATGTCGCGCCGGCTGATTTCGTGACGGCGTCGTGACAGGCACTGGCCCGTTTGCCGGGTGCCTGGTGTGCAGCGCCCCCATACGCATGTCACCCCGGTTCGCGATAGTCCGTTCAGTTCCGCCACCGGCGCAACTGACCAACACAACCATACTTCCGGAGTTCGCATGAAAGTTCGCTACATCGCCCTCGCCGCGCTGGCCGCCGCCGCCGGCAGCGCCCACGCGCTCACCCCCGCCCAGATCGATGCCGCCCGCACGGCCGGCACCCTCAAGGAAGTCTATGTCGCCGGCGCTTCCGCCCAGCGCCTGTTCCTTGGCGCCTGGTTCCAGCAGCAGTGCAAGCCCGCCACCTTCGATGTGTTCTTCAACGGCACCGGCCCGGCCCCGGTCGGCAGCAGCCACCGCGCCTACTCGTGCGAACTGAAGAAGACCGTCGGCAACTGGGCCACCGGCACCCCGGTGCTGTTCGTCAAGCGTGATGTGGGCGGATCGACCCAGGGTGTGAACCCGATCGCCTCTGGCACCGCGCAGGACCAGATGGTTGTTGACGGCACCTGTACCGCCACCGGCAACCCGACCCCGGCCACCGACATCCTGGTGCCCAGCTTCGCCTGCGCCGGTGTCGCTCCCCGCCTGGCCGATGCCGGCGTGTCCGACGTCGAGCCCGCGCTGTTCCAGAAGCCTGTGAACCTGCTCGCCCCCAACGTAGCGGTGGACACCAAGAGCCTCGACTCCAAGGCCTTCAACCAGACCATCATGGGCGTCGCGGTCAACAAGAAGCTGTACCGCGCCCTGCAGGAAGCCCAAGGCAAGATCGCGGCTGGCGGCGCGCTGGACGACGACCCGGCCAAGCAGCCCACGCTGGACACGGCGTTCGTGTCCTCGGCCATGTCGGGCCTGCTCTCGGGCAGCACCGCTGCCAAGCTGGGCTGGAACCTCGTGGTTCCCGCCAGCGTCGACGCCGGCGTGCTGAGCAAGCAGGTCAACGTCTGCCGCCGCAACATCGGCTCGGGCACCCAGGCCAGCTTCAACGTCGAGTTCCTGAACGCCGGTTGCGGCACGGGCACTGCGGTTCACACCCCGGTCGGCCAGACGGTCGGTGCCAACAACAGCACGGTCCTGGCTTCGCCGGCTCTGGCTGAGAACGGCACCCTGGCCTGGAACCTCGGCTCGGGCTCCGGCAACGTCGAAACCTGCCTGGGCACCACCGTCGAGAACCTGGGCGGCACCGCCTATGCGATCGGCGTGCTGAGCCGCGAAAACACCCCGCTGCCCACCGGCACCGGTGTGGACAAGGGCTACCGCTTCGTGAAGCTGGACAACCAGTCTCCTGCGCGTGACAACGCCAAGGTCGGCAACTACACCTTCGTGTACGCCGCCACCATGCAGTGGAACAAGACCACGCTGACCGACCTGGACGTCAAGCAGTTCCTGATCAACCTGCGCGCCAACGGCGGCAAGGCCACCTCGCTGAACATCGCCGACGTCGACACCCAGCAAGGCGTGCTCGCCCTGCCGTCGACCTACGCCGGTGCCTACGACGACCTGACCGACCCGGTGACCCTGAAGTTCGCCTCGCGCATGGACCGCAACACCGCGGCCTCCTGCTCGCCGATCCGCATCGTCAAGTAAGCCAGCACGTTGTTGGGCCAAGCCGGTTTGCGCCGGCTTGCACAAAAGGGCGGGACCGGCCAGAAGCCGTGCCCGCCCTGTTCCGTTTACTGGGGCACCTGCACATGAGCCAGAAGATCCTGATCGTCGGCGCCGGACTGTACGGCGCGGTCTGTGCCCGCGAACTGCACGACGCCGGTCACCGGGTGCAGGTGATCGAGCAGCGCGCCCAGCCCGGTGGCAACTGCGCCACCCGCTTCGTGCCGGAGGCCGACTGCCACGAGCATTTGCACGGCGCGCACATCTTCCACACCGACAGCGAGCGCATCTGGGACTACGCCAACCGCTTTGCGCGCTTCAACAGCTACGTCAACCGCGTGAAGGTCCGCCGAGGAGACACGCTATACAGCTTCCCGATCAATCTGCTCACGCTGCACCAGGTGTTCGGCGCCTGCACCCCGGCCGAGGCGCGGGCGGCGGTGGCCCGCGAGCGTGTCGAGATCGCCTCGCCTGCGAACCTGGAGGAGCACTGCCTGGCCACGGTCGGCCCGACGCTCTACCAGCTGTTCATCGAGGGCTACACCACCAAGCAATGGCGACGCCACCCACGCGAGCTGCCGGCCGAGATCATCCAGCGCATCCCGGTGCGCTTCGACTTCAACGACAACTACTTCAACGACCGCTACCAGGGCATCCCGATCGGCGGCTACAGCGCGATGTTCGACCGCCTGCTGGCGGGCGTGCCGGTCGAGTTCGGCGTCGATTTCCTGCGCGATGCCGACCACTGGCTCACGCGCTTCGACCACGTGATCTACACCGGCCCGATCGACGCCTTCTTCTGGCACTGCCACGGGCCGCTCGAGTACCGGTCGCTGCGCTTCGAACGCGAGTTGCTGCCGATGGCCGACTTCCAGGGCAACGCAGTCGTCAACTACGCCGATGCCGATGTGCCTTACACCCGCATCATCGAGCACCGCCACTTCGACCCGCCGGGCGCGGCACGCAGCGCTGCGGCCACCCACACCCTGATCACCCGCGAGTACCCGGCCGACCACACCCCGGGGAGCGAGCCCTACTACCCGGTGGGCACGGCAGCCAACCGGGCGCGATTCGAGCGCTACCGCAGCCTCGCTGATGAGTTGGGCGGGCAGGTCCATTTTGGGGGCCGGCTCGCCGAGTACCGCTACTACGACATGCACCAGGTGATCGGTGCCGCTCTGGCCCATGTGCGCCGGCATCTCGGCCAGGAACGTCACGGGTTTGTCACCGAACCTGGGCTGGCATGAGCCGATCGGACCATGTGCTGCCGGGGACGGCGTCACCCCGGCTGGCGAACATCGTTTCCGTGAAATCCGCCCTCGTCACCGCCCTGTTGATGCTGTTGCTGGCCGTGGCTGCCCCGTGCCGGGCGCAGGCCGATGCCGCGCCCTTCGACCTGCTGGAAATCGAGGTCGAGGGCAACAGCGTGCTCGGTGCCCCGGCCATCGAGGCCGCCATCGAGCCCCACCTGGGCCCGGCCAAGGGCATGGCAGGCGTCGAGGCGGCGCGCACTTCGCTGGAGGCGGCCTACCAGAAGGCGGGCTACCTGACGGTGCTGGTGGATGTGCCCGAGCAGCGCATCGAGGCCGGCTTGGTGCGCTTGGTCGTCATCGAGGGCAAGGTGGGTGGGCTGTATGTGACAGGTTCGCGATACCACGACCAGGGATTCATCCGCAGCCGGGTGACCGAGCTGGCGGCTGGCTCGGTGCCGGACTTCAACCGGGTGCAGGCCCAGCTCGGCAGCGTCAACCGCGGCGAGGACCGGCGCGTGCAGCCGGTGCTCAAGCCGGGCCGTCTGCCTGGAACGGTGGACGTGGACTTGCAGGTGGCCGACAGCCTGCCGTTGTCGGGAACGCTGGAGGTGAACAACCAGCACAGCTACGGCACCGACGCGCTGCGCACCTCCGCCTCGCTGCGCTACGACAACCTGTTCCAGCTGGACCACACGCTGTCGCTGACCCTGCTCACCGCGCCGATGAAGCCTGAGCAGTCGCGCGTGCTCGTGGCCAACTACAGCATCCCCGAAGGCGAGGCCGACAACTGGACGCTTTCGCTGACTGTGTCCGACAGCGACGTCGAGACCCTGGGCGGCACCCAGGTGCTGGGCAACGGCACCACCCTGGGCATGCGCCGTGGCATTGCCATCGGCCGGCGCGGGGTGATCAGCGGTGCGCTCACGTTGGGCGCCGACCTGAAGCTGCTGAAGGAGCGCACCGTCTTTGGAGCGGGCGAGATCTCGACGCCGCTGCGCTACCTTCCGTTCCAGCTGGGCTACAACGACCAGTGGAGCGAGGGGTCGTTGCGACTGCAATGGAATGCCTCGCTCACTGCGGCGATGAAGGCGTTGCTGAGGCGCGATGTGGATTGCCCGCTGGCCAACGGAGACAGCGCGCCGCAGGATCAATTCAGCTGCAAGCGCCAGGGAGGTGACGGCAGCTTCCTGGTTGGCCGCTTCGACCTGCGCGCCAGCCATGGCCTGGACCTCGGTGCCGGGCTTGGCAGCGTATCGGCCCGCCTGGGTGGCCAGGTGGCTGCGAGGCCGCTGGTCAGCCCCGAGCAGTATTCGATCGGAGGCGCCGAGACGGTTCGCGGCTACTTCGAGAGTGCCGCCAGCGGTGACCACGCGCTGTTGGCCTCGCTGGAGTGGCGAACGTTCAATCTCGCATCGGCACTGGGCACCGCCTGGCGTGACGCCACCCCGCTGCTGTTCGTCGACGCCGGCCGCGTCTGGACGCTGGATCCGGCGGCCGGCCAGAGCCCGCGCCTGTCTCTGGCGGGCGCGGGCTTCGGCCTCCGCGTGGCTGGCGGCGAGGCCGGGGCCGGCAGTGCGGAAGGTGCCATCGATTTCGCGTGGCCCTTGCGTGCCACCGCCAACAACGCCTTGGGCGACGTGCGTGTGCACGCCCGCTTGTCTGCCCGCTTCTGAACCGAGCACCCGCCATGCGCACCGCCATCGCCCGCCCCGCCCGCAGCCTCGCTGTCCGCCTGACGCCGTTGATGGCCGCCCTGGCAGCCGCCTGGCCGTTGCTCGTGGCCGCGCAGCAGCGGCCTGCAGGGAACACGGTGCCGGTGCCGAGCGCCAGCTGGCGCGTGCAGGGCAGCGGCGCTGCGGCGCCGGTGAACCGGGCCAACAGCCGGGGCGGTGTCGACCAGACCATCACGCAAGACAGCCAGAAGGCCATCTACCAGTGGCAGCGTTTCGACATTGGCGCCAACAGCAGCGTCAACTTCGACATGAAACTGGCCAACGCCAGCGCGCTGAACCGTGTCCTGGGCTCGACGGCTCCCTCGCAGATATTCGGCAAGTTGAGCGCCACCAATGGCGGCGAGATCTATCTGATCAACGCCAACGGCATCCTGTTCGGCCGGGGCGCGCAGGTGAACACCGGCTCGCTGATCGCCTCGGCGCTGAACATCAGCGACGCCGAGTTCAACTCCGGCCTCACCAACAACCTGCTGTTCGACAAGACGACCCCGGCCTTTCGCTACGACGGTGCGGCGGAGGACTTCGTTGACGCGAAGAACTTCGTCCGCGTCGAGGACGGCGCGCATATCACCACGGCCAATGGCGGCCGGGTCTTCCTGTTCGCCAAGCGGGTGGAGAACGGCGGGCAGATCAGCACGCCCGGCGGCCAGACGATGCTGGCCGGCGGCGGTGCGATCTACCTGCAGTCGCCCGACGACCAGATCGCCCTGTACGCCTCGGAATCCAACCCGGCGGTGCCGACGCTTCGCGGCCTGCTGGTCGAGGTGGGTGGCGGGCCGGGCCAGGCACCGGAGGGGGCGCATGGCAGTGCGGCCAACCTGGCCACCGGCGTCATCAGCACGCCGCGCGGCAATGCCACGCTGGTGGGCATGGCCGTGAACCAGATGGGCCGCATCAGCGCCACCACCTCGGTCACCGAGAACGGCTCGATCATCCTGCGTGCGCAGGGCGCAGCACAGTCGTCGAACGAGGGTGTGCGGGCCACCCGGGCCGGTGCCCTGGTGCTCGGCGCCGGCAGCCAGACCACGATCGCCCCGGACGATGGCCGCAGCCAGAACGATGGCCAGCCGCTGACCAGCGATGGCAATGCCACCTTCGTCAACCCGCGCATCGACCTGGCGGGCGAGAGCGTGCTGCTGGACCGTGGTGCACAGGTCGTGGCGCCGGGTGCGACGGTCGACGTGCGGGCCGAGCGCACGCCCAGCTATGCCGCCTACGACCAAAGGGCCTTCACCGCCGACGGTGCCGGCGATGCACGCATCGTGCTGGCGGATGGGGCGCTGATCGACGTCTCGGGCTTGACCACGGCCACCGACAGCGTGTCGCGCTATTTCGTCACCACCGAACTGCTGGGCAGCAACGACCTGAAGGACGCGCCGCTGCAGAAGGACGGCCTGCTCTATCGCAGCAAGGCGACGATCGACGTGCGCGACGACTCGGCCATCCTTGGCAGCCTGGAGAGCTACCGCGATGGCATCCAGCAGTCGATCGAAGAGCGCCTGTCGTCGGGAGGCGAGGTCCGGTTGACGGCTGGGCGCGGCGTGCTGACCCATGCGAACTCGCGCATCGACGTCTCCGGCGGCCAGGTCAACCTGACAGCCGCTGATGTGCGAGAGACCCAACTGATCGGCGCGAACGGCCAGGTCTACGACCTGAACAGCGCACCGGCCGACCAGGTCTATGGCAGCGCGCTGAACCTTCAGCGGGGCGGCGCGGCCGGTTACGACCGTTGGGGCGTGAAGGTCAACTACGGCGCCCTGACGCCCACCCACCACGAAGAGGGTTATGTCGAAGGCCGTGCGGCCGGCTCGGTGCGTGTCGTCGCCCCGCGGGTGGTGCTCGAAGGCGCGCTCGATGCCCAGGTGGTGAACGGAACGCGGCAACAACAGGGTCAGGACACGCTGGCCTCGCGCGGCAGCTTCAGCGTCGGCGCGGTGAGCCAGAACGGGCAGGATTTCACCAGCTCGACCTATGGCGCGAACGCGGTGCTGGATTCGTTCAACCTCAGCACCTTGGGGCCGCAGAACACCGATGCCGTCTGGGCGGATCCGCTGGAATCGGTGCTGCCCGCCGTGTCGGGCATGAAGCGCGACCTGTTGGCTCAGTCCGGCTTCGGTCAGGTGGCAGTCGCCGCCGACGGCAACGTGTCTGTGCTGGGGCAATCGGTTTCCGCCACTCTCGATCTCGGTGACCAGGCCACGCTGCGCCTGTTGTCTCTCAATGGAGAGGTCACGCTCGGCGGCGCCACCACCAGCGCCGGGGGCCGGGTAGAACTCAACAGCAAGGCCGGCGGCGTGTCGCTCGCCGCCGGCGCGAGCGTGGATCTCGCGGGCCGATTCATCAACGCTTTCCAGGACGGCCCCACAGCGTCCGGCGCCATCACCGGTGGCAGTTTCTCTGCCAGCGGCAACCTCGGTGTGAACCTGGCTGCCGGCTCGCGGGTAGACGTCTCGGGCGGTGCGCTGGTTGACGCCGCGGGCAAGACCACCGGTGGCAATGCTGGGGCCATCAGCCTGGCCCATACGGCCTTGTTGCCGGCTGACGCGCCGGGCCTGACGATGGACGGGCAACTGCGCGGGGCTTCGCTGGCCACCGGCGGCAGCCTCTCGCTCACCGCGCCGGTGGTGCAGATCGGTGGCAGCGCACTCGAAGCCGGCACCCTGGTGCTCGATCCCACGCACTTCACGGCGGGTGGTTTCTCGTCCTACAGCGTCGACGGCCGGAGCGAATTGAAGGTGGCCGCCGACACGGCGCTGACGCTGCGTCGCGACGAGTTTCAGATCGACCCGCGTGCGGCCGTGCTGGCCCCCAGCGGCACGCTGCTGGCTGGCCTGCTCAGCGCCGGACCGGCGCCCGGCGTGGCCCCGGCGCCAATGCAACTCACCCTGCGTTCGTCGGGCACCGACGCCGAAACCGGCTCGCTGACGGTGGGCACCGGCGCCCGCATCGAGACACCGGCGTTGTCCAGCGTCACCCTGTCTGCCGCCAACCGCCTGCTGGTGGACGGCGAGGTTCATGCGGCCGGCGGCAACATCGCGCTGGCGATCGACGCCCGCCAGCAGGCCACGCCTGACGTGGCCACAACGACCACTCTGTGGGTGGGCGAGCATGCGCGGCTCGATGTCTCGGGCCAGGCCATCCTGGCGCCTACCACCAACGGCTTGCGCCAAGGCAATGTGCTGGCCGGTGGCCGGATCACGCTGGCTGCCAAAGGGGCCAGTGGTACCGAGCCGGTGCTGGTGCTCCAGCAGGGTGCGCAGATCGATGCGGCCGGCGCCAGTGCCGTGCTCGACCGTGCCGTGCTGACCGATGGTGGTGTCCGTTGGCAGCGCGGCGAGGTGGCCAGCAACGGTGGCAGCGTGGCCATCGAAGCCAACCGCGCGCTGGTGACCGAGGGCCACATCGACTTGCATGCCGGAGGTACTGGCGCGAGCGGCGGCACCCTGGCCGTCACGCTGACGGCCGGCGGAAGCGGGCTGGGCACCGACGCGCCTGAAAACCAGCTCCGCGAGTTGCGTGTGGCCGCCGGCCCGACGGTCCGGACCGCCGGCATCGCTCTGGGCGACACGGCGGCCATCGAGGGCCTCACCGCCATCGCCTCGGTCTCCACCGCCTTGGTGAGAGATTCCGGCGCCGCCAACCTGACGCTGGAGGCGCGCGACGCGGTGCGGTTCCTCGAGGGCGCGGATCTGGCATTGGACGGCACCCTCACCCTGGCCTCGCGTTCGCTGGCCGTGCAGCCCGACCAGGCCGTGAAAATCGCGGCAGGCCAGGTGGTCATGCGCGGTATCCGTGTCGACAGCGGCACCCAGGTTCCTGTGCCCGTGGTGCGGGAAGGCACTGCGGCACTCGACCTGCAGTCGCGTGGTGGCATGCTCATCTCCGGCGACTGGGTCACCAACGGCATCGACCAGCTTGGGTTGAGGGCTCAGGGCGACTTGATGCTGCAGGGCGCCAGCAGCACGGTCTTCAGTGGCAGCCTGGCCACTGCAGGCGACCTGGCGATCGAGGCACGTCAGGTCTACCCCGGTACCCAGACCCGTTTCGAGATCGATGCCAGCGGGCGGGATGTGCGCATCTCTCGGCCCGACGGCGTCGGCACTGCCGAATCGCCGCTCAGCGCGGGCGGCCAGCTGGTGGTCGATGCGGCCACCATCACCCAGGGTGGCACGGTGCGTGCACCGCAAGGCCGTATCGAGTTGCGCGGCACCGAGTCGGTGACCCTCGGCGCCGGCAGCCAGACATCGGTCTCTGCCGCCGGGCTGGTGCTGCCCTATGGCAACAGCGCCGGCGGGCGCTGGCTCGCTCCCGATCGCACGGTGATCACCGCCACCCCAGGCAAGCGGGTGGATCTGCAGGCGCCCGAGGTGACTGTGAGCGATGGCGCCAGCGTCGACCTGGGCGGTGGCGGCGATCTGGTGGCCTATGAGTTCGTTCCGGGCCGAGGCGGCAGCACCGACGTGTTTGCGGGCGGCAATGGCGCCTACGCGCTGGTGCCCGGCGTGCACACCGCCGCCAGCTACGACCCCACGCTGGCCGGCGCAGCGGCGCTGGGCCGTCAGATCGAGATCGGTGCCGGCGCGCCGTTGCCGGCGGGCACCTACACCCTGCTGCCGGCCCGTTATGCCCTGCAGCCCGGTGCCTACCTGGTCGAGCCGGTCAAGTCGAGCACGCCGCTGGCGCTCGGAACCCTGGTCGCCCAGGCGGATGGCTCGGCCTGGATCGGTGCGCGCCTGCGCACCGAAGGCACGAGCGTGGTCGACACCCTTCCGAGTACCTGGCGCCTCAGCAGTGCCGACGTGGCGCGCCAGCGCACCGAGATCCGCGCCACGTCCGCCAACGCCGAGTTGGCCGCCCGCGCGGCGGCGCAAGGTGTGGCGGCAACTGAACGCCCCGCGGACGCCGGCACCTTCAGCCTGGACACGGTCAACGCCCGCCTCGAGGGTGACATCGCCCTGGCTGGAGCAACCGGCGTGGCGGCTGGCCGCGGCGGACGTGCCGAGTTCGTGGCGGGGCAGATCGTCGTCGGCGACGCTGCGGCCGAGGGGGCATTGCGCATCGGTGTGGCCACCCTGAACAGCCTCGGTGCCCAAACGGTGGTGCTGGGGGCACGCAGCAGCGCCGGCGAGGGCAACACGCTCGACGTGGGGGCAAGGACCGTGACCCTGGCTGGCGGCGAGCAGGCGCTGTCGGTGCCGGACCTGGTGGTGGCAGCCACCGAAGAGATCCGTGTCGAGGCCGGCACGACCGTTGTTGCCGCGCCGGTTTCCGCCAAGGCCCCGGCGCCCATCGCCTATGCCATCGCCGGAGACGGTGCTGCCATGCGCGTGTCCAACCAGGGCGGTGCCACGCTCCCGCGCAGCCAGGCCGAAGGCGCGTCCGGTGTGCTGAGGGTGGGCGAGGGCAGCCGCCTCGACGCGGGTGCCGGCAGCCTGCTGCTGGATGCGACACAGGACACGCGGATCGCCGCCTCGGCCACGCTGCGTGCAGAAGAGCTGGCCCTGGGCGCCAGGGCCATCACCATCGGCGGGCCGGTGGCCGGCCCCGGCGTGCTGGCCCTCACGCCGCGCCTGCTCGATCAAGTGAGCCAGGCCGGGCAACTGACCCTGCACGCCTACCAACAGATCAACCTGAAGGACGGCGCGGTGCTGGGCGAGGATGACGGTGGCCTGCCGACGCTCGATCGGCTCGTGCTCGACACGCCCAACCTGCGTGTGGCTGAGGCCGCCCAGGCGGGCGCCCGAATCACCGCCGGTGAGATCACGCTGACGGACAGTGGCGACACGGCCTCAGCCGTGGCCACCGCAGGTGCCGGTCGCCTGACGCTGAACGCCAGCACCGCCGCCGGTGGCAGCGGAGACATCCGCCTGGCCGACGGCAGCCTGGCCGTCAACGGCGCCGCCAGCCTGGTGCTGAACGCCGACAACGCACTGGCGCTGGCTGGCCGTGACGGCCGCCTGGTGACCGCGGGCAACCTGCATGTCAGCGCGCGCGGCATCGTTGCCGAGGCGCCGGCGGCGGGGCAGGTGATCCAGGCTGATGGCACGCTGACCACCGCCTCACCGGTCGGCTCGGTCGCACCTGCATCGGCCCTGGGCGCCTCGCTGACCCTGCAGGCCGCGAGCCTGGAGCACGGCGGGCGCATCGTGCTGCCGTCTGGCGAGTTGGTGGTCGACACCCAGGGCGCGCTGATCCTGCGTGAGGGTAGCCGCATCGATGTCGCTGGCAGCGACGCCAGCGTCGGCGATGCGGTCGTGGCGCTGCCTGGCGGCCGCGTTTCTCTGAGCACGTCCCAGGGCGACCTGACCATGCTGGGTGGCGTCATCAATGTCTCCGGCGCCGGTACCGCTGCAGGCGGGCGCTTGCTGCTCGCCGCTCCGCAAGGGCTGGTGGACGTGCGCGGCCAGTTGCGGGGCACCAGCGGCGGGGCGGATGGCGCCGAGCTGGCGATCGACAGCGGCGAGCGCATCGACATCGCTGCCCTGTCGCGCCGCATGGACGAAGCCGACCCGGCCAGCTTCGCCGGTGCCATCTCGCTGCGCCAGCGCAGTGGCGATCTCGAACTGGGCGCGTTGACCACGCTGACCGCACACGACCTCGCGCTGAGCGCCGATGCCGGCGCAGTGACCGTGCGTGGCACGTTGGATGCGCGTGGCGCCGATGGCGGCCGCATCGAGCTGGGTTCCCGCGACGGATTGACGCTGGCCCAGGGCAGTGTGCTGAATGCCAGCGCCACGGCCGCTGATGGCGAGGGTGGCCGGATTGCGTTGGCCTCCACGGCCGGCACCCTGCGCCTTCAGGCGGGTGCCCACGTCGAGTTGGCGGGGGGCACCCAGGGCGAGTCAGGCCGCCTGCTGCTGCAGGCGCGGCGCCTGGGTGTGACCGACGCCGTGCCCTCGGGCACCGGCGTCGACATCGCCCCATTGCAGGCCGATATCAACGGCGCCGGCCGCATCGACGTGGAGGCAGTGAAGGTCTATGACGGCGTGACCCGGGTCACCGACTTCGCCTTCCCGGTTCAGGATGGAACCTTGCTGGCGAGCACGATCGCAGCCGATGGCCGGGCCTTCGTCGGCACGCTGGGCGGCAAGGCCGACCTGATCGCGGCAAGGCTGGCCGACGGGGACAGTGCGCTCGAAGGCCTGCTCAAGATTCACGCCGGCGCCGAGATCCGCAGCGACGGCGACCTGTCCGTCGAGTTCCTTGGCGGGGCCTGGAGCCTGGCCTCCGAGAGCACCGAGATCACGCAGCGTGGCGGCAACGCCACCCACGTGGGCGACAACTCGGTGACGCTGCGCGCCGCAGGCGACCTGACGGTGCTTTCGTCGATCGACGCCGGGTCTCACTTCGGTGTCGACAGCGCAGCTGGCGGCTCGCTGCGATTCGTGGCGGGCGGGGACCTGCGCATCGGCAAGGAGAACGCCGGTCGCCCGGCAGACTTGAAGATCGTCACCAGCACCGGCGACATCGTGATGCAGGCCGGTGGTGACGTGAACCTGGTCACGGGGCGTGCGCGGGCCTACTCCACGGGCCGCCTCAGCGACGACCCGGCGGCCGTCGCCGCACGCCAGACCCTGCTGCGGGCCAACGAGTTCCGTGTGGGCGCGGGCGACATCCAGGTCGAGGCCGGCGAGTCGGTGCGCTCGCGCGCCGTCACCCTCAGCGACAACAGCTACTACGCCGACGCCGGCCTGCTGGCCGCGCACCCGAGCGCCTGGGCGCGCAGCGGAGAGTTCGCCGGCCTGGCCTACTGGACCTCGCAACCTGATGCGCCCGGTGCCGGATTGCAGCACGGCGTGGCCTCGTTCGGTGGCGGACGCGTCGAGGTGAAGGCCGGCATCGACATCGACCAGATGGTCGCGGCGAGCCCGAGCAGCGGCTTCATCGACGGCGGCGGTGCCCACCGCTTCGGGGGCGGCAGCGTGCGCTTCGACGCCGGCCGTGATGTCGTCGGCGGCCTGGCCCAGGCCGGTGGCCGCGACCTGCAGGTGCATGCCGGGCGGGACATTGCCCAGCCAGCCGATCCGGACACCGACGGTTCACCCAGCGCGCTGATCCTGGCGAACGAGAACACGGCCGTGCGCGCCAGCGCGCGGCGCGACCTGCAACTCGGCGCGCTGCAAAGCAGCCACGCACTCAATGGAAGCTGGATCAGCGGGCTGGAGGCGGACGCCTCGGCACGTGTCGTCGCCACCGCTGGCAACCTGGGCTACCAATCGGTTGCCGAACCGCTGGCCTCGGACAACTCCAGCAACGCGGTGCTGGGTGTGCTGCCCACGCAGGTCACACTGGCCGCCCCGCAGGGCTCGATCGCCATCGGGCGGGCGCCTGGCGGCCCGATGCCGTTGATCCAGCAGGCCCAGAGCGCCGAGACCCGCCTGGACCTGCTTGCTCAGAATCATGTCGAGGTGGCTGCCAGCCTGCAGGTCAACGCCAGCTGGACCCAGGGCGTGGCCTACCACGATGCCAGTGGCCAGGACACCGACAGCCTCACAGGCGAAGGCCTGCCCGGCAGTGCCTGGCTGGCGCTGGCCTACAACGACCTGTCGCGCGGCGACGGTGCCGGCCTGGATCGCACCGACCGCCGCAGTGTGCGGGTGGTGGCTGCCGAGGGCGACCTGACGGTCAGTGGTGCGATCCGCTCGGCGCGGCCGGTGGCGCTCACCGCGGGGCGAGACATCGCCTTCACCGGCAACAACGTCAACTCCGGGCTGGAGATCCAGCATCAGGCAGTGCGGCTGGATGCCGGCGCGCCGGCTGCCGTGCCGAGCGAACTGAGTGTGATGCAGGCCGGCCGCGACATCGTGCTCGGCAACGCCCGCATCCGGCAGGCCGGCCCGGGCGACCTGTTGCTGCTGGCTGGACGCGACATCGACCTCGGCCGGGGCGAGGGCCTGCAGGCCGTGGGCAACGTCGACAACTCGACCCGCTTGCCCGCGCAGAGTGCCCAACTCAGCCTGGTGGCCGGGCTGCGCGCGGACGGGGCTGACCTGTTGGAGGCCACCCGGCGCGGGTTCGCTGCCATCGGCACTGCGGCGTTGCGTGAACGCGCCGGAGACCTGTATGCCTTGCTGAACAGCCAGGAAAGCTCGCTGGGCAGCACCGAGGCTCGCGCCTTCGACGCCGCTGATCTCGACAGCCGCCTGGCCCAGGTCCGCACCCTGCTGGGAGATGCGGCCTACGACGCCTCGCTGGTGCGTTATGTCCGGGGCCTCCCGGGCCATGCAGGCGACACGGCGGCGGCGGCGCGGCAGGCCTTCGGCAGCCTGTCGGCGGTGAAGCGCGAAGCGGCTCCGGGGGCCTTGCTGGCTGAGGCCTTCGGGCAACGGCCGCCATCCGAACGCCTGCCGTTCATTGCCCAGGTCGCCACCCGAGATGCCGCCGTGACCGCGAAGGGCCTGGTGGCGTTCATGCAGTCGCACGAAGGGCGTGCGCTGGGCCTGGCCGACGCATTGGCCGCCTTCGAGGCCCTGCCGGTCGAGCGCCAGATGCCGTGGCTGAACCAGGTGCTTGTCGATGAGGTGCGCCAGCATGGCCGGGCGGCTGTTGGCGCGCGGCTGGCCGACGACAAGGAGGCGGCCTATGACCGCGGCTACGCAGCGATCGACACGCTGTTCCCGCTGGACCGCCCGTCGGGGGACATCAACCTGCCGTCGACCCAGGTGCGCACCCTGCAGGGCTCTGGCATCACGCTGCTGGCACCTGGCGGCGGCATCAACGCCGGCGAAACCGGCGGTACCAGCGCCAACGCCAGTTCGCTGGGCGTGGTCACCGTGGCCGGCGGCGGCATCTCCGGCATCGCCCGCGACGACATCCTGGTCAACCAGTCACGCATCTTCACGCTGGCACAGGGCGACATCCTGCTGTGGTCGTCTCTGGGCGACGTGGACGCCGGCCGTGGCGCGAAGACGGTGGTTGGTGCGCCGCCGCCGGTGTTCCGGCTGGATGCCAACGGCCGCATCGTGGTCGACACCAGCGGCTCGTTCAGCGGCAGCGGCATCGCCGCATTGAGTGCCGACAGCGCACTCGATCTCTATGCGCCCGCTGGAGCCATCGACGCCGGCGAGGCCGGCATCCGCGCGCTGGGCACCGTGACCCTGGGCGCCGACGTGATCCGGGGCGCCGACGACATCCGAGGCGGCAGCGTTCAAGGCGCGCCGCCCGCCGCCCCGACCGTGGGCCTCACGTCGGGCCTGGCCAGTGCCGCCGACGCTGCCAACACAGCCCAGCGCGGCAGTGGCGACGACGAGGAGGAGCAGCGCCGCAAGCGCCGCGCCCGCCGCAGCCTGCTGCTCGAGTTCCTCGGCTTCGGCCGTGGCTGACCTGACCATCGAACGTTCCTGACGAGACCTCCACCATGATCCGCAAACTGCTCCTCGTTCTGGCTCTCGCGGCCGGCTTCAGCGCTCCGGCACACGCCTGGTGGAACGACGACTGGACGACACGCACGCGTGTCGTCATCGACACCACCGACAAGGGCTTGGCGCTGCCCTCGGCGCAGACCGATGTGGTGGTGCCGCTGCGCCTGCACTCTGGCAACTTCGACTTCGGCGTCGCCCAGGCGGAGGGCAACGACCTGCGCGTGGTCGCGGGCGATGACAAGACGCCGCTCCCGTTCGAGGTCGAGCGCTTCGATCCGATCAACGAACTCGCCGTGATCTGGGTGCGCCTGCCGGCAGTCGCGCAGGGCAGCGACAAGAACGTGGTCCATGTCTATGCTGGCAACGACAAGGCCGTGGCCGAGGGCCGCGCACCGGTGTTCACCGCCGGCCATGCGCTGGTGATGCACTTCGGCGAGGCGGACGGGCCTGCGGTGGATGCGGCCGGGGGGCTGGCCAGCACGGCGCCGGTGGCGCGCGAGGCGAACGGCCTGCTCGGCGGGGCAGCCAAGTTGTCAGGCACGGCAGTGGAGTGGCCGGTCAGCCCCAAGCTGGCGCTGGCGCCGGCTGGCGCGTTGACGATCGCGATGTGGCTTCGGCCGGAGGCGCCAGCCGAGTCGTCGACCCTGCTGTCTTTGGGCCCGCTGAAGCTGATGCGAGTGCTGGACCAGGTCGAGGCACGCATCGACAGCGAGAAGATTGCCGCCGCCGCGTTGCCAGGCTCGGCCTGGTCGCATGTGGCGCTGACCGTGGTGGGCGGCAAGGCGGTTCTATACATCAACGGCAAGCCGGCGGGCCAGGCCGATGTGCTGCTGCCCAACTCCAGCGCACCGCTGGTGCTGGGGGCTGGGTACAAGGGCCTGATCGACGAGCTTCAGGTTCTCGGCAGCGCCCGGGACGAAGGCTGGGTGAAGCTGGCCGCTGCCGTGCAGGGCATGGACGCCAGCGCGGTGAAGAGCCAGAAGGAAAGCCAGGGCGGCGAATCCGGCGGCGAGCCGGGCTACATGGGCATCCTGCTGAAGAACCTGACCACCGACGCCTGGGTGGTGATCATCATCCTGCTGGTGATGTTCGTCATCGCGGTGTGGGTGATGGTGACCAAGGCGCAGATGGTGATCCGCGTCGGCGGCGCCAACGACCGCTTTCTGGAGCGCTTCCGCGAGGACTTGTCAGGCGCTGGCCTGAAAGACGCAGGCGATCTGTCGCGCTCGACCCTGTACCACCTCTACCGCATGGGTGAGGCCGAGATCGACAAGCGCCGCGCGAAGGGTGTGACACGGCTCTCAGGCGCCTCGCTGGACGCGATCAAGGCCACGCTCGATGCGGTGCAGGTGCGTGAGAACCACAAGCTGAACGCCCGCATGGTGCTGCTGACCATCGCGATCGCCGGCGGGCCGTTCCTGGGACTGCTGGGCACCGTGGTGGGCGTGATGATCACGTTCGCGGCCATCGCCGCGGCGGGCGATGTCAACGTCAACGCCATCGCCCCCGGCATCGCTGCCGCCCTGCTGGCCACGGTGGCCGGCCTCGGTGTCGCGATCCCGGCGCTGTTTGGCTACAACTACCTGGCCTCGCGCATCAAGAACATCTCGGCGGACATGCAGATCTTCGTCGACGAGTTCGTCACCCGCGCGGCCGAGTTGCACGGCCAGCAGTAGGAACCGGGCCAGCGACATGTCCGCCGACATCAAGGACGACAACCAGCCGTACGACGACATCAACATCACCCCGATGTTGGATCTCGCCTATGTGCTGCTGGTGACCTTCATCATCTTGACCACCGCTTCGGTTCAGGGGGTGAAGGTCAACTCGCCACGCACCCTGGCCGCCAACCAGCTGGCCAAACCGCAGACGCGGGCGATCACCATCACCTCGGACGGCGCGATGTTCCTCGACGCCTACCCGGTGACGCTCGAGGAGCTGTCGCAGCGCCTGGCAACCTACAAGGCCGCCAACCCGGCTCTGCCGGTGGTGCTGAAGGCCGATGCCCGCACGCAGTACCAGAAGGTCACCGAGGTGCTGGAGGTGGCCAAGAAGCTGGACATCACCGAGTTGGGCCTGGTCACCCAGCGGGTCGTGGCGGAGTAGCCCCATGCAAGTCCAGAACGACACCAAGCCCTACGACACGATCAACGTGACGCCGATGCTCGACCTGGCCTATGTGCTGCTGGTGGTCTTCATCCTGATGACAACGGCCTCGGTGCAGGGCCTGTCGATCAGCCTGCCGAAGCCGTCGAACAAGCCCTCCACCGAGCGGCACGAACTGCTGATCGTGCAAGTGGCGGCCAGCGGCGCGCTGCTGCTCAACGGAGCGGCCCTGTCCATCGAAGAGATCGAGCAACGCCTCACGCAGGCCAAGGCGGGGGACCCGAAGATGACCGTGGCCATCAAGGGCGACCCCACGGCGGCCTATGAGCAGGTCGTTCAGGTCATCGACCTGTGCAACCGCCTGGCCATCGACATGGCCCTGGTCACCTCGCGCATCGGCACCTGAGCCGGCCACTGAACGGAGCATCCCATGCACCACACCACCGCCCTGATCGCCCGCCGTCACGCCGCGCGGTCGCATACCACCGGCCGCGCCCTGCCGGTATTGGTGCAACGCATGGCCATCGGCTTGATCGGCGCGTCGCTGATCGCAGCGGCCGCGTGGGCACTGAGCCGGCTCAGCCACGATACGCCAGCGCCCAAACGGCAGGTCGCCCGGATTGCCGTGCTGCCAGACACGCCTCCCCCACCGCCCCCGCCCCCGCCCAAGGAGCAGAAGCCCGAGGCCAGCAAGGAGGCGCGCCCGCAACCCAAGACCGATCCCACGCCGCAACCGCCTGCAGCCAACGAGCCGATCAAGATGGAAGGCGCCGCCGGCGACGGGCCCAGTGCTTTCGCCGCGGGCGCGGTGACCAACGACTACCGCGGCGGCCCGACCACCGGCGGGGCAGCGTCGGCGCCCGCCGTCGGAGACCGCGCCGCCGAGCGCCTGTATGCCGGCACGGTGCGGCAGATTCTGCGCGACGAGATCGAGCGGCAGCTCAGCCCGGAAGCGGGCGAGCTGAGTGCCAGCTTCGCGCTGTGGATCGCCGGCGATGGCCGCATCTCGCGCTGGGAGGCCGAGGCCGCCGCACCGGCCCTGAAGACCGCACTGGACCGCAGTGCCGACACGCTGCGTCTCCCCACTCCGCCCGCCTTCGTCCAACCGATGCGCTTCAAGCTCACGGTGCGCGCCGGTGGCTGATCCCCTCACAACCCGTCCATTCCCGGAGTTCCCATGACCCCGCCCCAGACCGCCTGCCACCGACGCCCCACGGCGCTGGCCGCGCTGAGCCTCGCCCTGTTGGCCACGCCAGTGGCGGCCTGGTCCCAGGCCGCCGCGACCGAGCAGGCCGCCTTGTCCGAGCTGCGTGCCACCACACTGGCGCTGATCGACGCCCTGGTCGAACAAGGGCTGCTTACCCGGGCAAAGGCCGATGAGTTGGTGCGCCGCGCGCGCGCCAGCGGAGAACAGGCCGCAGCGGCACCCGTGCCCGGCTACGGTTGGGGCGCGCCGAAGCCAGTGGTGCGTGTGCCCTACCTCAGCGAGAGCACGCGGGCGCAACTGAAGGAAGACATCCGCAACGACGTCCTGGCCACCGCACGTGACGAGGGGTGGGCAGACGCCCGCAAGCTGCCCTCCTGGCTGCGTGCCGTCACCCTGGAAGGCGATGTGAGGGTGCGCACCCAGAGCGAGTTCTGGGACGAGGACAACCTGGGCGCCGAGATCTTCCGCGCGCAGACCGACTCGCCGGCCTGGGCGCCCGACCTGCTGAACACCCAGCATGACCGAAACCGCATGACCGTGCGCGCGCGCCTGGGGCTGACCGCGAAGGCCAGCGACAGCCTGAACGGTGGAATTCGCCTGGTCACCGGCAGCACCAGTGGCAGCCCCACCTCCACCTCGGCCACCGCCGGCAACGGAGCGAACCGGGTCAGCATCGGCCTGGACCGGGCCTACCTGCGCTGGGAGCCGGAGCATGGGGCCCGCGTCGAAGGCGGCCGCATGGCCGTGCCGTTTGACGGCACCGACCTGCTGTGGCCCGACGATCTCTCGCTGGACGGCCTGGCCGGGCGCGGTGAACTCGACCTCGCCAGCGGGCTGTATGGTTTCGCTGCCGCAGGCGCCTTCCCGCTCGAGGAGTTTGCCAACAGCTCGCGCGACAAGTGGTTGTTCGGCGGGCAGATGGGCCTGGACTGGGCCTTCGGCAGCGCCTGGCAACTGCGTGCCTCGGTGGGCGTCTACCGCTTCCGCAATGTCGAGGGTACCCGCGAGAGCGAACTGCCGCCCACCGGTGCACTGGCCGGCGTCATTCCCTACCAGACCAGTGCTTACCCAGCGGCCATCCGCCAGAAGGGCAACACGCTGATCAACCTGAACGCACCCTTGTCCACCGCTGCGCCGGTCTGGGGGCTGGCCTCGCGCTTCCAGCCGGTGAATCTGACCCTGGGCCTGGTCTCGCGTCACTACAGCCCGTATGAGGCGGCGCTGGCAATTGACGTGGTGAAGAACACTGGATTCGATGCCGCCGAGATCGCCCGGCGGGCAGGCACCACCACCGTGGCGGACCTGCGCGACAAGACGCTGGGCTACCAGGGGCGCCTGCAGTTCGGCAAGCCCAAGCTCGCTGAGCGGGGCGACTGGCAGGCCTTCGTCGCCTTCCGCCATTTCGAGCGCGACGCCTGGGTGGATGCCTACACCGACACCACGTGGCACCTCGGCGGCACCAACTACAAGGGCTTCAGCCTGGGCGGGCAGTACGCCTTCGACACCAAGGCCTCGCTCGGCATGCGCTTCACCAGCACCCGAAACCTCGACGACGGTGTGCGCTTCCTGGCGATCCCGGGTGACGAGACCTCGATCAGCGGCAACCTGAGCAGCGCGCCCTTGAAGATCGATGTGCTGCAGCTCGAAGCCAATCTGCGCTTCTAGGAGTCCGACGATGAACCGAACGCTTCGTATCGCGGCCCTGCTGGCAGGCCTGTGTGCCGCCGGCCTGGCCGGGGCCCAGGACGCTGGCGACAAACGTGTGGCCCAGGCCCGTGAGGCCGCACGCCGTGCCCAGGCAGCGTTGCAGCAGGCCCAGCAGGAGCGTGACCAACTGCGCCAGCAGCAGGCCACCGACACGGCCGAGAAGGAGCAGATCGGCCAGCGCCTTTCCCAGGCCGAGGCGCGTGCGCGGGCGGCCACCTCGGGCCAGGCGCAACTGCGTGAGTCGCTGGCTGCGGCGCAGGCCGAGCTGGCTCGCGTTCGCACCGAACTGGCCACCGAACGGCAGGCCCGCGAACAGGCCGAGCAACAGGCCGGCCAGGCCCGCGAGCAGGGCGCGCAGGCGCTGGCCGCGCAGCGCCAGGTCACCGCGTCGGTGGTGGCGCTGCTGGAGCGCAGCGTGCAGGCGCTGGGCAAGGCCGAACAGGCCAACCGCAGCTTGCACGGCCTGGGCCTGCAGGCGGTTCAGGCCTACACAGAGCGCACACCAGAGGCGATGCGTTCCCGCAGCGATCCGTTCCTGGCGCTTGGCGCGGTGCGCCTGGAGGACGAGGCAGAGGGCTTGCGCAAGGCGCTGGACGCCCAGCGGGTCGCCCAGTGACATGACGCCGCGGCAGCCCCAGAACGGTGCGGCCGTGCATCACACACGCTATGTCGTTATGCGGTGTACCGCACGGACGGCGCGGTCTCTGGCGCGTAAACAGGCGGGTTCACCCAACCCGAAGGAACCGTCTTGGCCAACAACATCGCCGCACACCGCCACCGAACCCGACTTCATGTCCTGAGAGACCGGCTCGAACGCGCGCTGCGCGACGAAAAGCGCGGCCTCGCCGGGGCCGCGGAACGGGTCAAGGCCCACAGCGCGAAGCGGGCCGAGTACCGCGCCGCCCACCCCTGATCGAGCGGCGGCCCGGCGCCGTCGCGCCGGGCCGGGCAAGCATGCCTGCCGTTCAGGGCAGGGCCTGGACCGCCGACAAGGCGTCAATCAGCCCCAACCCCTCCAGCGTCGAATAACCCTTGCGCAGTGACTGGCTGAAGGTGCCGCTGAAGGGCAAGTCGCCCCTTGGGCCGGTGACCACACCGCTGATGGTGCCG
>CAYJEC010000006.1:0-23993 GCA_964369025.1 uncultured Ideonella sp.
ACAAGCAGGCCGCCGAGTTCGAGCGCACCAAGGAGTGCAACTTCGCGATCTCGCCCGTGGGCATTGGCCGCTTCCGGGTGAGTGCCTTCATGCAGCAGGGCCACGTGGGCATGGTGCTGCGTACGATCCCGGCGCATATCCCGACGGTGGACGAACTCGCCTTGCCGAGCATCCTGAAGGACATCGCGATGACCAAGCGCGGCCTGGTCATCATGGTGGGCGCCACCGGCTCGGGCAAGAGCACCTCGCTGGCCTCCATGGTCGACTGGCGCAACGAAAACGCCCACGACCACATCATCACGGTGGAAGACCCGGTCGAGTTCGTGCATGCGCACAAGAACTGCGTCATCACCCAGCGCGAGGTCGGCATCGACACCGAGGACTGGGACATCGCCCTGAAGAACTCGCTTCGCCAGGCACCCGATGTGATCCTGATGGGCGAGGTGCGCGACCGCAAGACCATGGAGCTGGCCGTGGCCTTCGCCGAGACCGGCCACCTGTGCATGGCCACGCTGCACGCCAACAGCGCCAACCAGGCGCTGGACCGCATCATCAACTTCTTCCCCGAGGAACGGCGCGACCAGCTGCTGATGGATGTCTCGCTGAACCTCAAGGCGCTGATCTCCCAGCGCCTGATCCCACGCCAGGAGGGTAAGGGGCGTACCGCGGCGGTCGAGATCATGCTCAACACCCCGCTGATGGCCGACCTGATCTTCAAGGGCCAGGTGGGCGAGCTCAAGGAGCTGATGAAGCGCTCGCGCGAGCTGGGCATGCAGACTTTCGACCAGGCCATCTTCGACCTTTACGAAGGCCAGGTCATCACCTACGAAGACGCGCTGCGCAACGCCGACTCGGTGAACGACCTGCGCCTGCAGATCAAGCTGAACAGCCAACGTGCCCGCGTCACCGACCTGTCCGCCGGCACCGAACATTTGACGATTGTTTGACCCCCACGCCCCCTCCCGGGGGCTGCCCCCCGAGGGGGCTCGCGCAGCGGACCGGCGGAGCCGGATCCGCGCACGCCACTTGAGGGGAGCGGCGCTTCGCGCGCTCGGGCTCTTGGTGCGCCTCAGTCGAAGTGCCGGGCGAGCACCGGTTGTAGGTGGGGGTGCGCCTCGATGCGCTTGAGCAGTTCCAAGAAGGCCGGCCGGTGGTTCGCGAGGTGGGCCCGCGTGCCTGACCACCGGGACACCACGGCTGCCATCAGATCCAGCGCGTCGGGCTCGGCGCCGCCGAGGAAGGGCTGGCCGGAGAAGGTGTCGGCAAAGATGTCCCAATGCCGGTGCAGCACCCGCCGTGCGCCGGCGCGCACCGCGGCGTGCGCGGACTTGGTGGTGTCGGTCGTGTAGCGCTCGGGGTAGTCGCTCTGGCTGATGGCGCTGTAGCAGTTGGCGGCGATGAAAACCAGGCCGCGCAGCGTCTGGGCCCGTGCGCTCGCATCTGCCGGCAGCAGGCCACTGGCCGGGTGTTCCAGGCCCAGGTGGATCAGGATCGCGGCGCTCTCGGTCAACACGCTGCCGTCGGGCAGCACCAGCGTGGGGATCTGGCCCAGCGGGTTGACGCGTTTCAACTCCTCGATCGCCGAATCCGCCTCCCAGGCCGACGCCCGAACGGTGCGATAGGCGATGCCGCAGCGCTCCAGCGCCGCCTCGGCGATGGCCGAGCCGCTGCCGCGTGAACCGTAGAGGGTGTACATGGGTGTCCTTGCTCCCCACCGCCGGGCAGGGTGAAAAAAGTGTCGCACGCCCGGCCTGCCCTTGTCGATTGGAAGGCAGCTCGCGCATCCATACCCTGAGCGGGCGATGGTCGCCCGTTCCCGGCATCATGCCGCGACCGAACGACGCACCCACTGATTGGAGCTCCCATGGACTACATGCTCATCTACCGCGAAACCGCCGAGGAAGTCGGCCAGCGCGACGACCCCGAACGCGCGCCCGCCTACTGGGGCGCCTGGCACGCCTACATGGGCTCGATTGCCGCTGCCGGCATCATGAAGGCCGGCGCCGGCCTCGAGCCGCCCCGCGCCGCCACGACGGTGCGGCTGCAGGGCGGACAGCGGCAGGTGCAGGACGGCCCGTACGCCGACACCCGTGAGCACCTGGGCGGCTTCGTGATCCTTGACGTCGCCTCGCTCGACGAGGCCCTCGAGTGGGCCGCACGGGCGCCATGCGCGGCCCGCGGCAGTGTCGAGGTGCGGCCGGTGCTGCCGCCACCGGCCCGGTGACCGACGCGGCCCATCGTGCCGCTGAGCGCGCGGCACGCGAGTCTTACGGCCGCCTGGTCGCCTGGCTGGCCTACCGCTGGCGTGACCTGGCGGCCGCCGAGGACGCGCTGTCCGACGCGTTCGCCAGCGCGCTCCGGCATTGGCCCCGCACCGGTGTGCCGGATTCGCCCGAGGCCTGGCTGATGGCCGCCGCGCAGCGGCAGTTGTTGCAGGTGGCGAGGCATCGGCGGGTGGAGGACGATCCGCGCAACACGGCCGTGCTCGAGCCGGACCGCTGTGCCCCCGACCTGCCTGCCGGGCTCCCGGACGAGCGCCTGAAGCTGATGTTCGTCTGCGCCCACCCGGCTCTGCCAGCTGCCGTGCACGCGCCATTGATGCTGCAGGCCGTGCTGGGGCTGGAGGCGCGCCACATCGCCAGCGCTTTCCTGGTTTCGCCCGCGGCGATGGCCCAACGCCTGGTACGGGCCAAGGCGCGCATCCGCGAAGCCGGCCTGCGGTTCGAGGTGCCCGAGGGGGCCGAGCTGGCGCCACGCCTGTCGGCCGTGCTCGAAAGCTTGTACGGTGCCTACAGCATCGGGAGCCACACCGCCCTGCAAGGGCCGGACGTTGCGCAAGGCCTGCTGATCTCGGAGCTGACCGGGGAGGCCTTGTACCTGACGCGCCTGGTGGTCTCGTTGCAGCCGGACAGTGCCGAGGCCAACGGCCTGCTGGCGCTGATGCTCTACTGCGAAGCGCGCCGCCCTGCGCAGTTCAACGCAGCCGGCCAGTTCGTGCCGCTCGCCGATCAGGACCCCCTTTGCTGGCGGCGGGACCTGATCGACGAGGCCGAGGCCACACTGCGGGCGGCCTCAGGCCTTCGCCAGCCCGGCCACTTCCAACTGGAGGCAGCCATCCAGTCCGCACATTGCCAGCGTGCGTTCACCGGCCACACGCCGTGGCGCGCCGTCGCGGCGCTGTACCAGGCCCTGGTCGAGCACTTCCCCAGCACAGGCGCGCACATCGGCCACGCGGTGGCGCTGGCCGAGACAGGGCAGGTGCAGGCCGGGTGGGACCGGCTCGAGGCCCTGTCGGCAGACGCTGTCGCACGCCACCAGCCGTATTGGGTGGCGCGCGCCCACCTGGGCCGCCGGCTGGGGCGGCACGATGAGGCTGGCCAGGCGCTCGACCGCGCCATCGGCCTGACCGAAGACCCGCGCGTGCGGGCCCATCTGTTGCGGGCGCGAGCCGGCGCCTGAGCGTCAGGCCAGCTTCAGCGGCAAGTTGCGCAGGCGCTGGCCGGTGAGGGCGAACAAGGCGTTGGCCAGGGCCGGCGCCAGCGGCGGCAGGGCAGGCTCGCCCATGCCGGTCGGCGGGTTGGTGCTGGGCACCAGATGGGTCTCGATCGTGGGCGATTCGCGCAAGGCCAGCAGCGGTGAATCCGGGAAGTTCTTCTGCTGCACCTCGCCGTCGACGATGTCGACACGGCCATGCAGCGCCGCGGTGAGGCCGAAGATCACGCTGCTTTCCACCTGCTGGGCCACACCGTCGGGGTTGACCACGGTGCCGCAATCCACCGCGCAGACCACGCGATGCACGCGCGGCCGCGGTTTGCCGCCCGCCGTCTCCACCGAAACCTCCAGCACCTGGGCGACGATGCTGCCGAAGCTTTCGTGCAATGCCACGCCCCGTGCCCGGCCCGCCGGCAGCGGGCTGCCCCAGCTGGCCTGGCTGGCCGCGAGCTGCAGCACCGCCGCATGGCGCGGCATGCCCGCCAGCAGGGCCAAGCGGAAGGCCACCGGGTCCGCCTTGGCGGCGTGCGCCATCTCGTCGATGAAGCCCTCGCTGAAGAAGGCGTTGTGCGAGTGGCCCACCGAGCGCCAGAAGCCGACCGGCACGCCGCTTCGCGTGGCCACGTGGGCCATGCGCTGGTTCGGGATGTCGTAGGCCAGATCGAACAGGCCCTCGGCGGTGGTCTTGTCCGGCATGTCCACCGGGCCGGCCAGTGCGGGCAGCGTACGGGCCATCCAGCGGGGCGTGATGGCGTCGCCAGCACTGTGGATGGACAAGGCCACCGGCCGGCCCTGCGCATCCAGCCCGCCACGCAGCACCGCCACGCCGGCTGGGCGGTAGAAGTCGTGTGTGAAGTCCTCCTCGCGTGGCCAGACGAGTTGCACCGGCCGGCCGCCTGTCTCTTGCGCCACCCGCACCGCCTGGGCGATGAAATCCACCTCCAGCCGGCGGCCGAAGCCGCCGCCCAGCAGGGTGACGTGCAGCAGCACCTGCCCGACGGGCACGCCGGCCACCCGGGCGATGACATCGCGCGCGGAATCCGGCACCTGGGTCGGCGCCCAGACCTCGACCGTGCCGTCGGGGTTGAAGCGCGCGGTGGCGTTCATCGGCTCCATCGTGGCGTGCGCCAGGTAGGGCGCGCTGTAGACGGCCTCCAGCCGGTTGCTGGCCGCCGATTGCGCGCCCGCCGCATCACCACGCGAGTAGAAATCAAAGCCATCGTCGTGCTCGGCGGCTGCGCGTGCCTGCGCTTCGAGGCCGGCCAGGATCGCGTTCGAATCGAGCGCGCCGCTGGGCCGGCCGCGCCAGTCGATCTCCATCGCCTGGGCCCCCTGCCGGGCGTGCCAGGTGCTGCGCCCGACCACCGCCACCGCGTCGGTCGAGCCGGCCAGCGGGCCCAGGCGAACCACCCGCTCGACACCGGCACGCTTCAGCGCGCCAGCGGGGTCGATGCGGCCGGGCACGCCGCCCAGCGCGGGCGCGTGACGCACCACGGCGTAGAGCAGGCCGGGCAACCGGGTGTCCAGGCCATAGCGTGCGCTGCCATTGCTCTTGGCCGCCGCGTCACGGCGCGGCTGGGGCCGGCCGATGAGGCGCCACTGGTCGCGCGGCTTGAAGCGCACCTCACCAGGCGGTGTAACGGCCGCCGCCGCGGCCAGCTCGCCAAAGTGCGCCTTCTCGCCGCCGGCCGCGTGGCTGACCACGCCATCGTCGATCTGGAACTCGGCCACCGGCAGCTTCCAGCGCAGCGAGGCCGCGCCGAGCAACTGCGCACGCGCCGTGGCCGCAGCCAGGCGCAAGGGCACCCAAGAGTCGGCGATGGTCGACGAGCCGCCGGTCACCGAGATGCCCAGCTCGCGCGCCAGCTTCCTGACCATCCACTGGCCCAGCCGCGCACCGGTGCTCTCGTGGCCGGGCTCGGTGGCCGTGGGGTGCAGGGGCAGGCTGCCCGCGAACATCGCCACGTTGCCGTAGATGGCGTCGCGCGGCGGGGCGATCAGCTGCACCCGCCCGGGGGCGATATCCAGTTCCTCGGCCGCCATCAGCGCCAGCGCGGTGTGCACGCCCTGCCCCATCTCGGAGAACGGCATGGCCAGTTGCACCTGCCCCTCGGCAGTGATCTTGATCCAGCCGTTCAGGCCCACCTCGCCGGCCCCGGCCGGCAGCAGATCGGCCCGGCCGAGGCGGTTGCGCGGCGGCAGGCCGCTCCAGCCGACCACCAGCGCGCCAGCGGCGGCCAGGCCCGAGAAAACCACGAACCGGCGTGTGACCTTCATGCCGCGCCCCCACGCAGCGCGGCCGCCGCGGTATGGATGGCCGCACGCACGCGCGGGTAGGTGCCGCAGCGGCACAGGTTGGTCATCGCCGCGTCGATGTCGGCATCAGTCGGGCGGGGTGTCTTCTTCAGCAGCGCGGCCGCGGCCATCAACATGCCGCTCTGGCAGTAGCCGCACTGCGGCACCTGGTGCTGCACCCAGGCCAGTTGCAAGGCATGCGGCGCATCGGCCGTGCCCAGCCCCTCGATGGTCTGGATGGCCTTGCCGGCCACCGCCGACACCGGCGTGACACAGGATCGCACCGCCACGCCGTCGACCTGCACCGTGCAAGCCCCACAGGCCGCCACGCCGCAGCCGAACTTGGTGCCGGTCAGCTCCAGCACATCACGCAACACCCACAGCAAGGGCATCTCGGGCGCGATGGCGGCATCGTCCACGGGGGTCTTGCGGCCGTTGATCGTCAACTCCATGAACCTGTCGCTCCTTGGCCGGCACATTGACGGCGGCGCGGCCGAAGTTTGGCAGAACCGGCCAGGATACGCAGCGTGCGGCCGCGTTCCCGACCATCGGCTCGGACAGATCCCCGGTATGCCGCCCCCACCCCCTGCCATTTGCGCCCATGGGCCGTTGGAGCCCATGCTTGGCCCGCGAGGCTCTCAGGCTTAGCATCCGCCTCGCGAGCCAAGCACCAACCCGGCACTCGTCGGCTCAGCTCAAACCAAGGCGTCCAATGGACCAGTCGCTTTCATCTGTGCGGGAGGCTTTCTTCATTTGGGCGGACCGTGTGCTGTCTCAGCGCATCCCTGAAGCCACAGTCGCATTTCACTTCAACCTCTATGAGGGAGTGGAGTCGGTTCACCTACAACTCATGGGAACCGATTCCTTTGTTGCTGGTGAAGTTCCGGAACAAGACTATTGGCCGGGAGGCGAGACTTTTTGTACCGGCGAAGATGTGTTTGAGATACCGCTTTGGGTCGCGGGCGGGGATTGGCGGGCATGGCTGCAAACGAGCATGGAACTGGCGCGCTCCTATATTGCTCGCGGGGCGAGATCGAGCGTCCTCACGAGCACGCGTGGAGTCGGAATGGGTTTCGTCGATGGAGACATGTATGTGCTGTGGCAGTCAACAACCAGCTAGCCTTTCGCTGAAGCTGGCGGCTACCCCGCCCGCTGAGCGCGAACGCCAGGCCTTTTTTGGGGCACTCGAAATGCCAACCGACATTCGCGCGTTCTTCGATGCGTACCGCGACGCCTTCAATCGGCTCGATGGTGAGGCCATTGCACGCCAGTACGCCGTGCCTTCAGGCATCGCCTCTGACAGCGGATACACGCACTGGCCATCCTTCGAGCCCATACGAGAAAACATGGTGGCCTTGTGCAGCCTATACAGTGCGGGCGGCTACGTGACAGCACGTTTTGAACCCACAGCGTTTCTGGCGCAGGGCGAGGCCTTTGCCATCGCGGACCTGCAGTGGCACATCGACAGATCAGCCGACCAAGAGCCTTGGGTCTTCAACACCACATACAACCTCATTCGCACCAGGGAGGGTTGGCGGGTTCTCCTGTGCACCGCCTACAGTGAGAAGAAGCTCAATGCCCACGCCGCAGCGCCCTAGCCTCAGCTGGCCGGGCCAATCCGGGCACGAAGCACCCGACACCTGGAGCGAAACCATGTACATGCCCCCTGGATTCAACACCGTCACACCCTACTACTTTGTAGAAGGCGCTGAGGCTTTTGTGTCTTTTCTCGTCCGCGGCCTCGGGGGCGAGGAGACATGCCGGACCATGCGCAGCGACGGATGCATCCAGAACGTTCAAGTGAAACTCGGGACATCGACTGTGATGGTCAGCGAAGCCACTGAGCGCTACCCCGCCATGGCCGCTGCCTACTACCTCTATGTGTCGGATGCCAATGCGGCCATGAAGCGCGCACTCGAATGCGGCGCCATCATGGAAATGCCCGTCGCAGACATGCCGTATGGCGACAGGCAGGGTGGCGTCCGAGACCCGCACGGCAACATTTGGTGGATATCACAGCGGACTGTCCAAGAGCCGTACACACCATGATGCGGTCAGTGCCCTGGCTGGCCAGGTGAGGGGCGACGAAAAGACGCCCGCGCAAGAGGCAGGTGTGCTTCAGCGCAACGTCACCTCGGCCCGCACCGTACCGGCCCGCGCCGCGGTCGCCTGCAGGGTCAGCACCGTGCCCGCCGGTGCCTCGACCGTCCACTCGGCCAGGGCGCGGTCGGCGGTGATCTCGCGGGTGGGCAGGAAGGCCAGCAGCGAGTTCTTGGCGGCGTGGCCTTCGAGCTGCGGCCCGTCGATGCGCGGCTTGCCGCTGCGCAGCGTGGCGCCTTCGGGCAGGCCGATCTCGAACACACAGGGCCGCGCGGCCTTGCGCTCCAGCGCGCGCTTGCTCACGTAGGCCGGCAGGTAGCCGGCGTTGCCGACGGCGAAGCGCACGCGCCAGGTCGTCGGGCCCAGCCCCTCGGCGGTGGCGAACAACACTTCGAGCCGGGGCAGCGTCAGGCCGATCTGCGTGAGCCAGGCCGGGAAGCGCGCGGCCTCGCGCTCGCGCAGGTGCGGGGGCGGGTTGCGCCAGTAGTTCATGCGGTCCCAGCCGCCGATTTCCACCGCGCCGAGCTGCGGGTGGGTGAACGGCTGCCAGTCGACGTGCGCCTGGCCGCCGCACTGCTCGTCGCTCCACTTCAGCAGCTTGAGGTCGTCCTCCGGCGGGTGGTCGCGGTACCAGTGGATCCAATCGTAGTCGGTGATGCCGGCCTCCTTGTTCGGGGCCCAGATCTCCACCGTCCAGAACAGCGCGCCCAGGTGCTCGTAGACCCAGTCCTGCGTGCCGGTGATGATCTCCTTGGGGTGGTACTTGAAGTCGTGGAAGATGCTGATCGCCGGGTAGCCGGTGAGCTTGGCGCCGATGTCCGACAGGCGCTTGTAGACCCACAGGTCCTCGGGCGTCATGTCGTCGTCGCTCTGCGTGCCCATGGGCCGCAGGATCACGCCCGAGTGGGTGTGGAAGCTCACCGCCGCGCCGATGTTGGGGTGCTTGACGATGAAATCCACCATCGCCCGCACCTCGGGCTCGCTGGTCGGGTAGGGGCCGGCGCCAAGCTGCTCGAACTCCTGGCGCCAGAAGGCCGGGAAGTTGCGGTTCAGGTCCAGGCCTTCGCGGTCGCGGTTGGCGTGGATGGTGACGCCGTCGTAGTTCTCCAGCAGGCCCTCGGGCATCACCCGGTAATAGGTGCCGCCGAACTCGCCCGGCTCGCGCGGGATCAGCAGGCGCGGCTCCTGCGGGTGCGGCTTGTAGCTGCCGTGCGGATCTTTCACGCGCATCTGCAGGATGCGGCCGTCGCCATCGACATCCTGGATGGTCAGGCCGTCGACATGCGGCTCGTCGTAGGGGTAGGCGCGGGTGGACGAGCGGATGTGGCGCGGCCGGTCGGCCAGGGCCAGCTCGGCGCCGTCCGGGTTCAGGCGCGGGCAGAGGTAGATCACCCGGGTGTCCAGCAGCTCGGTCACCTGCGCGTCGCTGCCATGGGCCTGCAGCAGCTGGTGCAACCAGTACAGGCAGGCGGTGCTGGCGGTCAGCTCGGCGGCGTGGATGTTGCCGTCGACCCAGAAGGCGGGCTTGTCGGTGTCGGCGCCGGTGGCCCGGTTGGTCACCACGGCCAGCGCGATCTCGCGGCCCTCGTGGCTCTGGCCCAGGCAGCGGATCTCGACGAGGCCGGGGCGCGCTTCGGCGTAGTCGCGCAGCAGCTGGATCAGTTCATCGTGCTTGTAGAAGCGGTCGAACTGCGGGGTGGGCAGGGCGTTGGTCATGCGGGTGGCACGGTGGCGAGAAGGGGGTGAACAAGTGTCGCACCGCCAGCCGGAGTGCCGCACCCCCGTGAACGCGGCCGGCGCACGGCCGCCCCGAAGCGGCCGCGCGACCCGCCTGGCGGGTGGGGCTGCGTACGCGCAGCACCGGGTGCCCCAATTCACTGCCCCTTGAACAGGCCCTGGAAGTGGCGCGACACGGGCAGGCGCTCGCTGCGGCCGCGCAGGGCCAGCACCATGGTGCCTTCGTCCACCTTCACCGCGCTGGCGATGTGGTGGTGGTTGACGATCACAGAGCGGTGCACCTGCCAGAAGCGCTCACCGTCCAGTTCGGCCAGCAGCTCCTTCAGGGGGGTGCGGATCAGCGCCTCGCCACCGCCCGTCTCGTCGTCGTAGACCACCCGGGTGTAGCGTGCATCGGATTCGAAGTAGACGACCTGCTCGGTGCGGATCAGCCGCACCTCCTTGCCCACGCCGGCCTGGATCACCGACAGCGGGGCCGGCTTGCGCAACTGGCCGGCCAGTTGGCCGAGCAGGGCCTGCAGGCCCGGCACCTGGTGGGTGGCCTGGCGCTCGCGCAAGCGGCCGACCGCCTGCGCCAGCCGCTGGGCGTCGACCGGTTTCAGCACATAGTCCACCGCGCCGGCGTCGAAGGCCTGAAGCGCGTGGTCGCCATAGGCGCTGACGAAGACCACCTGGGCCCGGCCACCGATCCGCTGCGCCACCTCGATGCCGGTCAGCCCGGGCATGCGGATGTCGAGAAAGCAGATGGCCGGCTCGTGCTCGAGGAATGCGTCCCAGGCATCGACCCCATGCGTGGCCTCGGCAACGATCTGCAGCTCAGGCCAGGCGCGCTGCAGGGCCGCCCGCAGCTGCGCGCGCGGGCCCTCCTCGTCGTCGGCGATCAGGGCGGTGGGGGGTGGCTGCGTGCTCATGGGTGGGTGGGGGTGATCGGGCGGCATGGCCACTCGAGGCGTGCCAGGCAGCCGCCCTGGGGCGGGTTGGTGTGGGTCAGTTGCGCGGCATCGCCGAAGGCCTGGGCCATGCGGGCGCGGGTGTTGGCCAGGCCCAGCTGCCCGGGGGCAGGCTCGGCGCCGGTGGTGCCGCAACCGGGGCCGTTGTCGAGGATCTCCACCGCCAGCCGGCCAGGCCCCTCGCGGCGGGCCGTCACCGCCACCTCACCGCCGGACAGGCGGGCGCCGGCGCCGTGCTCGACGGCGTTCTCCACCAGTGTCAGCAGGGCGCCGGGCGGCAAGGCGGCCTCGCGAAGCAGCGCGTCGTCTTCGGCCTGGACGGACCAGGCCAGCCGGGCGCCCCAGCGGGCCTGCATCACCTCCAGGTAGCGGCGCACCGCCTCCAGCTCATCGGCCAGGCTGAGTTCGGTGCGCTCGAACAATGGCAGGGTGGCACGCAGGTAGCCGGTCAGCGAGCGCAGCAGCGGTGCGGCCCGCGCGTCGCCGGTGTCCACCCAGTGCTGCATCGAGGCCAGGGTGTTGAAGACGAAGTGCGGCTTGACCTGGGCGGTGGCCAGCTGGCGGGCCAGGGCGACGGCGCGGTCGCGTTCGTCGAGTTCGCGCAGCCTGGCCTCGATCTGCTGGGCCCGAAAGACGGCTACGAACCAGAAGCCGATCAGGCTGGCAGAGAAGGCCGTCGCGCCGGCGTAGAACAGCCACAGGCGGTCCGGCCCGGGGGACATGCGCCACTTCAGGCCCAACCCGAAGGCCACGTAGACGGCCAGCACGGCGATGGACAGCTGCATCAACAGCCGGCGCGTGGGCCGGCGCCACAGCAGCATGCCACCCTGGTAGGCACCGGCAAAGATGGCCAACATGATGCCCAGCAGCCGCGCGCCCTGGCCCTCGGGTGCGTTGAACAGCAGGGCCTGCGCGAACACCGCCAGGTTGACCGCCAGCACCACGGTGAAGGTGCGGCTGGGTTTGTCGCCACCGGCGCGGGCCATCTCGGCGGCGCTGAACACGCGGCGCGGGCCCGGGTACCAGAGCTGGCTCCAGTCGATGCGGTCGTCAGAGGTCATGCGGCCAGTGTAGGCAGCGCACGTGCACTGCGGCCGGGCGGGCGGGCGAATGGCACCCGCCGTGTCATGAACGGCAGCGTTCCGCGGCCGACTGGTCAGCAGCTGCCGGCGGAGACCCCGTCGACGAACACCCGCAACTCGCCGGGCGCGAAGGCCGTCCAGGCCTCGTCGGCCGTCAGCGGCTCGGTGGCGACCACCGCCACCCGGTCGTCCGGCGTGGTGGCGTGGGCGAAATCGACGGTCACGTCCTCGTCCTTCAGGCTGGCGCTGCGGAAGGGGTGCTGGCGGACCAGCCAGTACAGCTTGGTCGAGCCATGGGCCCACAGGGCCTGGCCGTTGGACAACAGCATGTTGAAGGTGCCGTGCCGGTGCAGTTCGGGCAGCAGCTCGCGCAGCGTGCAGTTCAGCTCGGCGATCTCGGGCACGCCGGCGTGGGCCTTGGACAGCTCCTGCATCAGCCAGCAGAAGGCGCGCTCGCTGTCGGTGTCGCCCACAGGGCGGAAGGCGGCGTGCAGGCGGGGATGGAAATCCTTCAGGTCGCCGTTGTGGGCAAACACCCAGTAGCGCCCCCACAGCTCGCGCACGAACGGGTGGGTGTTTTCCAACGACACCCGGCCCTGCGTGGCCTTGCGGATGTGGGCGATGACGTTGCGGCTGTGGATGGGGTAGGTCTTGACCAGCTGGGCGATGGCCGATTCGCACGCGCTGGCATGGTCGATGAAGACCCGCACGCCCTTGCCCTCGAAGAAACCGATGCCAAAGCCGTCCTTGTGCTCGTCGGCGCGCGTGGCCAGGCCAGTGAAGCTGAACATCACGTCGGTCGGCGTGTTGGCATTCATGCCGAGCAGTTGGCACATGGTGGTGGTGGGCGAGCGAGCTCCAGCCGATTGTAGGCAGCGCTACCGGGGCCGGCGCATGCCTTGACGCTCATCAAGACGCGAGGTGCCACGCGGGTCCACGATGGCATCCAACCACCGAGGATCTGCCATGAGTTCAGCCTTGCACCTCACCACCGGTCAGCGTGCCCTGCTCGAAGCCGAACTGCGCCTGCGCCAACAATCCCTGGACAGCGAACTCGAAACCCGGCTCGAGGGCCGCGGCCGCGTCGAGCACGCCGAGGAGGTGCTGACCCAGGATGGCGATGACGCCCCCCAGCGCGACGCCGACCGTGACATTGATCTGGCGCGCTCGGACCGTGCCATGGTCGAGCTCGGGCGGGTCAGCCGAGCGTTGCGCCACGTTCACGAGCCCGACTACGGCCTGTGCCAGGCCTGCGGCGAGCCGATCGCCTTCGACCGCCTGAAGCTGGAGCCCTGGGCCGAGCGCTGCGTGCCCTGCGAAACCACGCACGAAGGCCCGCTGCCGGCACGCCACCGCCTGTAGCCAGCGCAGCCAGAGGGGCCCACCCACCGAATCGGGATTGCAGATCCCGCGTGCGGTGGCCTATGCTGCGGCGAGACACGCATCCCGGAGAACGCGCCCTTGCCGAGCACCCCGGCCGACCCGACACTGTCCGATCTGCCGTTCGCCCACGGTGCCCTGCGCGCCCAGTCGCAGCGGGATCAGGTGGCGGTGCGCGTCCTGCTGCGCCTGACCACAGCGCTGGCCCTTCTGACCTGGCTGTCGATTCCCCTCCAGGCCTGGCTGGGAATCCCCTCTGCGTACGCCCCCTGGCGCTGGATCACCGGCACCTTGCTGCTGGCCACGACGGGGGTTGGCCTGTGGCTCAGTGCGCACGGGCAATACCGCCGGGCAACGGCCTTGCTGCTGGGCCTGACCCAGTTGTTCGTGGGCCTCTATGCCTGGGGCAGCGGGCTGGGGCTGCTGTCCATCATGCTGAGCGCCTCGCCGCTGCTGGTGGTGCTGGCCGGGGTGCTGGCCAACGCCAGGGCGGCGTGGGTGTTGACCGGCGTGCAGTTGGCAACCCTGGCCTTCTTGTACGTGGGAGGCGCTGCCGGATCGGTGGAGCCCGCAGCCAACGCAGGTTCCCGCCTGGTTGCCCACATGCTGCTCTCCATCGGCGCGCTGTTTTCGGCCATCACGCTCGGCCGGCATGTCGCACTCACGCTGCATGACTCGCTGGTGAAGGAGCACCGGCTGGCCGAGTTGCTGCGCCTGGGCAGCGACTGGACCTGGGAGGCGGACCGCAAGGGCGTGATGACCTATCTCTCGCCGGGGTTCGAGCGCCATACCGGGTGCAAGGCCGCCGGCTTCCTGGGGCCCGAGAAGCCGGGCGGCCCGCGCCTGGTGCACGACGCCGAATGGGAACTGTTGATCGCCGACATCCGCGCGCGCCGGGCCTACCGTGGCCGGGTGTTCACCTTCGAGTTGCCCGGCGGGCAGATCCTGTGTGTGCGCGGCAACGGCGAACCGGTCCTCGACGAAGCCGGGCGGCATGTGGGCTGGTGGGGGATCAGCCAGAACGTCACCGGCGAGGTGCTGGCCGCGCGCGAACACGAGCGCTCGCGGGCATTGCTCGACAGCCTGGTGCGGCTGTCGCCCGACGCGATCACCGTGGTCAGCCTGCGCGACGGCCGGGTCATGCTCGCCAACCCGGGCTTTCTCACCCTCTCCGGCTTCGGCCAGGCCGATCTCGTGCTGGGTCGATCCGCCCTCGAACTGGGGCTGTGGCGCGACGAGGCCGAGGCGCGGCGCCTGGCCTGCGCCGTTCAAGAGGCCGGCGTGGTGCGCGACCTTCGGACCCGCTTCTGGCACCAAGGCAGGCAGCCGCGCGACGTGCTGCTGACCGCCGCGAAGTTCGATTGGAATGACGAGCCGGTTGCGGTGGTCATCTGCCGGGATATCACCGACCTGGAGCGCTCGCGCCTGCAGGGCGACGCCATCCTGAACCATGCGGCCGTCGGCATGGCGCTCGTACGCGAGCGTCGGCTGGAGCGCGTCAACCCGCAGCTCGAGCACATGCTCGGCAGGCCCGTCGGCAGCCTGGCCGGGAGCACGGTGGCTTCGGTGTTCGACGACGACGCCGGCTACCAGGGGTTCCTGGCCCAGGTGCAGGCGCTGGTCGTGGCCGGCCGGCCGGTGGAGGTTGAGCACGAGTTGCGCCGGACCGACGGCACGAGCATCCTGGCCCAGCTCCGCGCGCAGCTCGTCGACCCCCGGCATCCCGAGGAAGCCGGGGCCATCTGGGTGGTCGAGGACATCACCGAACGTCGCCGCGTCGAGAAGAACCTGGAACAGGCACGCCAGATCGCAGAGGCTGCCAGCGACGCCAAGAGCGCCTTCCTGGCGCATGTGAGCCATGAGATCCGCACCCCGCTGAACGGCGTGCTGGGGCTGGCCCGCCTGATGGCCGAACCAGGCCAATCCGCCACCCGGCGCCACGAGTACCTGGCCTACCTGATCGACGCAGCCGAGAGCCTGAACGGCATCGTCTCCAACGTGCTGGATCTCAGCAAGATGGAGGCCGGAAAGCTGCAGGTCGAGGCCATCGAATTCGACCTGGTCGACCTCGTCGACAAGGTGCACGGCGCCCACACCGTGCTGGCCGAAGCCAAGGGGCTGACGACACGCCGCCTGATCGACCCGGGCGTACCGCACCGTGTTCGCGGCGACCCGTTGCGGCTGCGCCAGATCATCAGCAACTTCATGGCCAATGCCATCAAGTTCACCAGCGAAGGGCAGGTTGAGCTGAGGGTCAGCACCGCCGCGCCGGGCCGGCTGCGCTTCGAGGTCGAAGACTCGGGCATCGGCATTGACCCGGCCGTGCTGTCCAGCCTGTTCCAGCCTTTCGCACAAGCCGACCACTCCACCACCCGACGCTTCGGCGGCACCGGCCTGGGCCTGTCGATCACCCGCGAACTGGCCCAGCTGATGGGCGGCGAGGTCGGCGCGCACAGCGCCAACGGGCAGGGCGCCTGCTTCTGGGCGGAGCTGCCGCTGCCCGATGCCGGCACCGCCACCACGCCATCTGGCCCGGCAGGCGCGCCGGTCGCCTCGCCGCTGCGCGGTCTGCGCCTGCTGCTGGCGGAAGACAACCCGGTGAACATGCTGATTGCCGTGGAGATCCTGACCCGGCTGGGCGCTGAGGTCTCGCAGGCGAGCGACGGTGCCCAGGCCGTGATGGCCTGCCGGGCCGCGCCCGACAGCGTGGATGTGGTGCTGATGGATCTGCACATGCCGCAGCTCGACGGCCTGGCCGCAGCGCGAGCGCTGCAACAAGACCCCGGCACCCGGCACATCCCGGTGGTGGCCTTCAGCGCCGCCGCGCTCGATCACGAGCGCGCGCAGGCCCGTGCCGCCGGCATGAGTGAATTCGTCAGCAAGCCGGTGCAACCCGACGAACTGGTCAGTGTGCTGGCCCGGTTCGTGCCGGCCTAGGGCCTGTCTGCGCCCTGAGGTTTCTTCTTCAGCAGCCAATGCAGCGCAATGGCACCGAAGGTCGCGGTGCCGATGCCGCCCAGCGCAAAGCCACCGAACTTCAAGGTGTAGTCGCCGGTCCCGAGCACCAGCGTGACCGCCGCCACGATCAGGTTGGTGTTGTCGGCGAAGTTCACCTTGTTGTCGACCCAGATCTTGGCACCGGCCACGGCGATCAGGCCGAAGACGACGATGGACACGCCGCCCATCACCGGCAACGGGATGGTCTGGATCAGCGCGCCGAACTTGGGTGAGAAGCCCAGCAGCACGGCGATCAGTGCGGCCACCACGAACATCGCAGTCGAGTAGATCTTGGTCGCAGCCATCACGCCGATGTTTTCGGCGTAGGTGGTGACCCCGGTGCCGCCGGAAGCGCCGCTGACCATCGTCGCGATGCCGTCGCCCAGGAAGGCGCGGCCCATGTAGCGGTCCAGCGGGCGGCCGGTCATGGCCCCCACGGCCTTCACGTGGCCCAGGTTCTCGGCCACCAGGATGACGGCCACCGGCGCGATCAGCAGGATCGCCGGGCCGCTGAACACCGGTGCGGCGAAGTGCGGTGCGCCGAACCATGCGGCCTGTGCCAGCGCACTCAGGTCGATCGGCTTGCCGAGGCCGAAGCCGTTGGCCAGCACCGCGTAGATCAGCGTGGCCGCGATCAGGCCGACCAGGATCAGCAGCCGCTGCGTCATGCCGCTGGTGCGCACCGCCACCAGGCCGACGCAGATGAAGGTCACGGCCTGCATCCACTTGTCGAAATCGGTCGGCGCCATGTTCTTGATCGGGATGCCGGCCAGGTTCAGGCCGATCACCGCCACCACCGCGCCGGTGACAACCGGCGGCATCAGCGACTCGATCCACGCGGTGCCCACGCCCATCACCAGCAGGCCGATCAGCGCATAGACCAGGCCGCAGACGACGATGCCGCCCAGCGCCACGCCCAGGTTGGCGTTGGCCCCGCCGCCCGCATAGCCGGTGGCGGCGATCACCACGCCGATGAAGGCAAAGCTGGAGCCCAGGTAGCTGGGCACCTGGCCGCCGACGATGACGAAGAAGATCAGCGTGCCGATGCCCGACATCAGGATCGCCACGTTGGGGTCGAAGCCCATCAGGATGGGCGCCAGAACCGTGGCGCCGAACATCGCGATCACGTGCTGCACGCCCATCGCCACGGTCTGTGGCCAGGGCAGGCGTTCATCGGGGGCGACGATGGCACCCGGCGTGGCCGGGACTTCGCGCCAGGTGGGCAGCAGGCTCATGGGGAATCCTCCGGGTTGGTGGGCCCTGCGCTGCGCGTCGTGCGGGCGCCGGCCGGACCCTTACCATGCCACAGCATTTCGACCTGCGGCCCGCTTCCCCGTGCCGGGAGCCCGGCGGAACCTTTCGAGCACTCACTCTCGCTCAGCCTGGTCAGCCCGGCCCATTTGCTCACCCCCACCGCCAGCGTGCGGCGCATCGTCAACACGTCCGCGCTTGCCTCGGTCGCCGTCGCCGCGCATTGGCGCAGCCACACTGGCAACTCGGTGCTGTCGCCCATCAACGCAGTGGCCCGAGGTGAAACTGGAACCTCTCGCATCGCCTGGGGGGTGGCCGTCGGCTGTCGGCCAGAAGCAGTCGTTGGCGCATGACCGCTATGCGGCGGCAGAACTGGACGACTGCCAGGAGGGCGACGCTGAGGATGTTGCAACCGGCGTGGTGTTCTCAGGAAGGGCAGACTCGAGTTCGGGACATTGCCAATCGCATCTCCAGCGAACACGAGTTGACCGCCGCAACCGACACGCAGTGTCATGATCTGCGTGTCAGCGACATAGCGGGCACTTTCAACACCGATAGCCAACCGCGCGAAGGCGCAGTGTGAAGTTGATGGACCAGGACAGCGCTCGGTGCCGGTCGGGCAGCAGCAGCGCGCCTAGTCCGAACAAAACCAAGCGCGGCCTGCCGCTCAAGATCTCACAGGGCAGTGTGTTGCCCTCGGACCGATGGACAGATCGAAAACATGCACACAACCTTGTGCTATGTGGCATGCATGCCACATAGCATGAAGAAAACTTGAAAGGAAGTCAAGCGCTTCCGGCGCGCTATCGAGGGAGGAGGCCTGAGAAGCTCTTGAATGGCTGTTTACCGACCTGGCCGGCATGCCGCACGCCGGGCCTCTAGGGGGAAATTTGGGCGCCACATGGGAAGCATGCTCGAAACCTTGTGCTATGTGGCATGCATGCCACATAGCATGAAGAAAACTTGAAAGGAAGTCAAGCGCTTCCGGCGCGCTATCGAGGGAAGAGGCCTGAGAAGCATCTTGAATGCTCTGATTGCTCTTGACCAATTTTCGACCTTAGTTCATGCTGGGTGGCATGCATGCCACCCAGCACGACTTATCACCAAACGGACACTTCGCATGAACCGGTCACGCCTCCAAATCGCCAGGCCGGACATCCTGGCGTTCTTTGCTGCGCAGCCTCGGAAGGTGTTCAAGCTGCGCGAGATCAGCGCCCTCCTGTCGGCAGAGCGCGGTGGCTGGCGGTTGGCGCAGAGCACAACGGTCGACGTGTTCATCAAGTTCCTGCTGAAGAGTGGCGAGTTGAAGAAGCACGCCTTTGAGTTCCCCAACCGGCCGGAGACGCTGTACGTCTGGGGAGACGTGCCCACGCTCGAGGTGCTGCAGCATCTCAAGGCCAAGAGCTACTTCAGCCACTACACCGCTATGCGGTTGCATGGGCTGACCGAGCAAGTCCCCAAGACCGTCTACATCAGTCACGAACGATCGGAGCTGAGTGCGACCAACGCGTCAGAGCTCGACCAGGCCGCGATCGATGCGGCGTATCGCCGACCGGCACGGGTCAGCAACAACGCGGTCGAGTTCGGCAACCAGCGCATAGTGTTGCTCAACAGCGCGTTCACGGGATCGGAGGGCGTCATCTCCCACCCCGCCGGGCCGAGCTCGAAAGAACTCGTTCGGGCCACCAATATCGAGCGCACGCTGATCGATGCCGCGGTGCGCCCCGCTTACAGCGGCGGCGTGTACGAGGTGGCCAAGGCCTTCGAGCAGGCGAAGGAAGCGGTGTCGGTGAACGCAATGGGCGCAATGCTCAGGAAGCTCGAATTCGGCTATCCGTATCACCAGGCCATTGGCTTCTACCTCGAGCGCGCCGGCTACCGGTCAAGCTCGCTCGACTTGATGCGGCGGTTCCCGATGAAGTTCGATTTCTACTTGACGCACGAGATGGCGGAGACCAGGTACGACAAGACCTGGCGGCTGCACGTGCCCAAGGGGTTCTAGCCCTTCTCGGCTGCCTCGGCCGCGGCCAGCACGCGCGCAGCGAGGTCGACGACGTAGCCGAAGTAGAAATCGAAGCTCTGCAGCGCAAAGTCAGGTGCGACCGTCGCCTCCACCGAGGGGAAGCCCTGCCGGTGGAACTCGCGCTGCTCGACGATCTTCCCCAAGAAGTCCAGCGGAACATGCTTGAGCGAGAACATCTCGCGCGTCATGTCGACGGCCTTGGGCGCGACCAGGTCGAGCGCCAGGCGATCGACGAGCGTATGGATATCGAGGAAGTCACGCGCGCGCTGTGAGCCCGGGCGGCCATCGCTGCGCTTGACGATCGGCGCGTACTCTGCCATCTGCTGGCATATGGCGCGCAGCTTCTCGCACGCGATCATCGTCGGGGAATAAACGTAAATGCGGTAGCCCTCGAGGTCGGTCTCCTCCTTGTCGGCGACGTACTCGAACCGGCTGATGTCGATGAGGAATTTCTTGCCCTGACCGATGCTGAGCGCTTCGCGGCGCAACTGCTCGAGGTTGTCCTTGTGCGCGGCGAACTGTTCATGAGTGACGAGCTTGAACTCGACCGCGTAGCCGCCCCAGAAGCCAGCCATGTCGGGCGAGATGTTGGCCGGCTTCTCGGCCATCTTCAGATCGAAGGGCATGAAACCAGCTGGCGGGAACGTGCGCTCCAGGGCGAGGCCAATGCGTGCGGTCATGGCCTCGACGCCATCGGGAAAGTCGTGCCGCATTGAAAAGTCGAGGTCGACGGATTCCCGCGAGGTCAGCTTGTGAATGAGGGCCATGGCGTTGCCACCCTTGAGCACGAGCTCGTCGAGCAATTCATCGTCCGAGAACATGGCCATCACCGCGAGACGCTTCACACGCTCGAGCACGGCCAAGTCGTCGTTTTTCTTTTCGTCTTTGCTTTTTGCCACACACCCTCCGGGCCAAGCGATGCCATCAGCACGCCGGCCTGTCGGCCGCTGCTTGTCGCGATCTTCTGTTGGGGATAGGACGGCGCCCGTTGGCGCGACCGCCGGCATTTACGGGCGCTGAATTGTGAACCACGCGGGGAGTTGAGCCCCTACCTCCGGCACTGATAGGATGAGAGGAAGCCTACCCCATCCGCAGCGGTCCTCAGCAGACCGCATGCGCGCTGGCGTTCCATTGACGGCACTCGCCATGGTATTCGTCGCCTGAAATCCGGCGAATGGCGGCTTCGGGGCGACGAGTTCGACTCGGCCGAAGTCGCCCATGGGTCGAAAGCATACGGCCCACTATTCCGCAATTCAGGCGAAGCGCAGGCGCGCAGGCTCAGCGGTCGAGTGCATGCCAGGCGTATTCGACATCCGGCTCGCTCTCTGGTGCCGGGCTCACGCCCAACCGCTGCAGCACGAAGCCGTGGCGTTCGTAGAAGGCGCGTGCGCCTTCATTGCGTTGGAAGGTGAACAGGCGCAACACGCGTGGTGACTGCTCTCGCGCCGCCGCCAGCAATGTGCTGGCCACACCATGACGGCGGAATTCGGCAAACACGGCCAGGTGGCGGATCCAGGGCGGCTCGACCGCGATCAGGCCCGCCAGGCGTCCCGCCACGGTAGCCACCTGGATCACGCAGGCGGGCATCACCTGGCTGGTGAAGAAGGCGCGTGCGCCCTCCAGGGTGTGGCTCTGTTGTACGTCGTTGTACCAGTAGCTGTCGATGCTGGTGCCGTGCCAGCGGCGAACGAGTTCCTCTACCTCTGCCGGGTTGCCCGCGTTCAGCGGGCGCACCATCACGGCCGTCATGCTGCTCAGGCGGTGGCCGGCGCCCAGCCGCGCGGCACGGCGCCGATCAGGCGCTTGGTGTACTCCTGCTGCGGGGCGCGCAGGATGGTGTCCGCGCTGGCCTGCTCGACGACCTCGCCGTCCTTCATCACCAGCACCTCGTCGCTGATGAAGCGCACCACCGCGAGATCGTGGCTGATGAAGATGTAGGCCAGACCCAGTTCGTCCTGCAGATCCTTCAGCAGGTTCAGCACCTGGGCCTGCACCGAGACGTCCAGCGCGCTGACCGCCTCGTCCAGCACCAGCACCTCGGGGTTCAGCGTCAGGCAGCGGGCGATGGCCACGCGCTGGCGCTGGCCACCCGAAAACTCGTGCGGGTACTTGGCGAAGGCGCGGTCGTCCAGACCGACCTTCACCAGCAGATCGCGGGCACGCTGCTCGCGCTCGGCCGTGCTGGCGCCGATGCTGTGGATGACCATCGGCTCGATCAGGGTCTGGCCGATGGTGAAGCGCGGGTTCAGCGACGCATAGGGGTTCTGGAAGACGATCTGGATGCGCTGGCGCATGCGCTGGCGCTCGGCGTCATTCAACGTCAGCAGGTTCTTGCCCTCGAACAACACCTCGCCGGCGGTGGGCTCGTGCAGGCGCAGCAAGGTCAGCCCCATGGTTGTCTTGCCCGAGCCGGATTCGCCGACCACGCCCAGCGTGTGGCCGCGGCGCAGCTTGAAGTTCACATCCCGCACGGCCTTGAACTCGCGCTTGCCGAACAGGCCGGTTTTCAGCCAGAAGCTCTTGGCCAGCGATGAAACCTCCAGCACCACTGGCGCATCGGGGTTCTTGGCGGCGGCCGCACCATGAGCATCGCGACCGGCGATGTGGTCGTCGATGACCATCAGGCGCGCCGGGTTGTGGGTGAGGCTGGGGCGGCAGGCCAGCAGGGCCCGCGTGTAGGCGTCCTGCGGGGCATTGAAGATGCCGGCCACCGGGCCCTGCTCGCGCACGGTGCCCTGCCGCATCACCACCACGTGGTCGGCGATCTCGCCCACCAGCGCCAGATCGTGGCTGATGAACAGCACCGACAGGCCATGCCTGGCCTTCAGGCCGCCCAGCAGCTCGATGATCTGGCGCTGGATGGTCACGTCCAGCGCGGTGGTGGGCTCGTCGGCGATCAGCAGCTTGGGCTCGCAGGCCAGGGCCATGGCGATCATCACCCGCTGCTGCTGGCCGCCGGAGAGCTCGTGCGGATACGCGCCCAGCCGGCGTTTCGGTTCGGGGATGCCCACCTCCACCAGCAACTGCTCGGCGCGCTCCAGCGCCTGGCGAGGCCGCATCCCGAGGTGAACGACCAGCGGTTCGATCAGCTGCTGGCCGATCGTGAAGACCGGGTTCAGCGAGGACATCGGGTCCTGGAACACGCAGGCGATCTCACGGCCGCGCAGCGCCCGCAACTCGGCCTGGCTGGCCTGCAACAGGTCCTTGCCCTGCCACAGCACGCGGCCGGAGCGCTCGGCGTTCTCAGGCAGCAGGTTGACGATGGACATCGCTGTGACGCTCTTGCCCGAGCCGGATTCGCCGACCAGCGCCACCGTGCTGTTGGCCGGCACGTCGAAGCTGACGGCCTGCGCCCCGCGGCCCACCGCCTCGGCGCGCTGCACGACACCGCCCACGCTGCCCATGCGAAAGGCGACCTTCAGGTCCTGGATGGACAGCAACATCATTCGGCTCCGCGAAGCTTGGGGTCCAGCGCATCGCGCCAGGCATCCGCCATCAGCGAAAACGCCGTGACGAACACCGCCATGAACAGTGTGGCCGCGGCCAGCTGCCACCAGAAGCCGAGGATCAGCTCGCCCTGGGCCTCGGCCAGCATGGTGCCCCAGCTGACCTGATCCACCGGCACGCCCAGGCCCAGGTAGGACAGGATCACCTCGCTCTTGATGAAGCCCACCACCAGCAGGCTCATGCGCACCAGGATCACGTGGCTCACGTTGGGCAGGATGTGGCGGAACATGCGCGACGCCTGCGAAGCCCCGATGGCCTCGGCCGCGCGCACATACTCGCGGGTGCGGTGCTTCATGAACTCGGCCCGCACCTGGCGGTACAGCCCCGTCCAGCCCACCAGCCCGAGGATCAGCACCACCGTGCCGATGCCACGGCCGAACACCGCCGCGAAGGCGAAGATCAGCAGGATGTCGGGGATCGAGGTGAAGACGTTGTAGAGCCACTCCAGGAAGTCGCCGATCTTCCCGCCGAAGTAGCCGCCCAGCGCCCCCAGCAGGGTGCCGATGCCGGTGGCCAGCAGCGCGGCCAGAACGCCGACGAAGACCGAGATCTCGGTGCCCTTGATGGCCTTGGCCAGCACGTCTCGGCCCAGCCGGTCGCCGCCCAGTGGCAAGGTCTCGGCCTTGGGTGACTCGGCGGTCTGGTACTGCTTGGCGCGCTCGGCCCACTCCTTGTACTTGGGCGCCAGCGGGTCGATGTCGGTGATGTCGACATTCGGCCCGGCCACCTGCTCGATGGCGCCAGTGGCCTCCGGCGGCGCCGGGCCAAGGAACGTGGGCGGCGCATTGGGCACGCCGGTCTCCTGCTGCCAGTCCTTCGCCACCAGGCCCACGGCAGCCAGCGCGATCAGCAGCAGGAAGGCCAGCACGATGACCATCGACACCACGCCGACCCGGTCTCCCTTGAAGCGCCGCCACGCGGCATGCCAGACGCCCTCGGAACGCTCGATGGGCAACGGCACGGCGGTAGATTGAATCACTGCGCTCATGTCAGGAACTCCTTGGCGCAGGTTGTGGCGGATACACGGTTCACGCGTGCGGAGGTCAGCGCGTGGCAAGGGGTCCGGGCACGCGTTCTCCGGCCCACGCTCGCGGGCCACCGCCTGTAGACCGCCACCATGGCCTCGTCAACACCGTGTTTTCGCGCCAAAGCCTGGGCGACCGCGAATGGGGCCTGCGC
>CAYJEC010000007.1:0-6017 GCA_964369025.1 uncultured Ideonella sp.
GTGTACATGTCCAGCAGCCCCTGCGTCGGGTGGGCATGGCGGCCGTCGCCGGCGTTGACCACATGCACGTGGGGCGCACAGTGCTGGGCAATCAGGTAGGGTGCGCCAGATTCGCTGTGACGCACCACGAACATGTCGGCGTGCATCGCCGACAGGTTGGAGATCGTGTCGAGCAGGCTCTCACCCTTGGCAGTGGACGAGCGCGCGATGTCGAGGTTGATCACGTCGGCCGACAGGCGCTTGGCGGCGATCTCGAAGGTGGTGCGTGTGCGCGTCGAGTTCTCGAAGAACAGGTTGAACACGCTCTTGCCGCGCAGCAGCGGCACCTTCTTGACCTCGCGATCGTTGACCGACAGGAAGGTGCCTGCAGTGTCCAGGATGTGCGTCAGCACCGCCTTGGGCAAGCCCTCGATCGACAGCAGGTGGATCAGCTCACCATGGGCGTTGAGCTGGGGGTTTCGGCGCGACAGCATGTCAGTGCCGCCTGGCCGATCCGAAGGTGCCGACAGCCCCCTCGGGGGGCAGCGAATGGAATTGGCGTGGGGGTTCCATTTCAGCGGTCGTCCTCGACAGAAAAGGTGAATCGGCCGTCGTCCTGGCGGGCCAGCGACAATCGCTGCGCGACAGGCAGCACCACCCGGGCGGCAGCGAAGGCGGCCTGGATCGGCAGCTCGCGGCCGCCGCGGTCGACCAGCACCGCCAGCTGCACGCTGGCCGGGCGGCCGAAATCGAACATTTCATTGATCACGGCGCGGATGGTGCGGCCGGTGTAGAGCACGTCGTCGACCAGCAGGATGTGCCGCCCGTCGATGGCGAAGGGCAGGTGCGTCGGGTCGGTCCCCGAAGCCAGGCCGCGTTCACCGAAATCGTCGCGGTGCAAGGTGCTGGAGATCACGCCATGGCTGCCCAGCAGCCCCAGATCGGCTTGCAGCCGCTCGGCCAGCCAGGCGCCGCCGGACCAGATGCCGACGAGGGATGTATCGGGCTTGATCAGGCCACGCACACCGTCGCGCAATTCGGCGTAGAGCGCCTCGGCGTCGAGCAGCAAGGTGGTCATGACTGGTGTTCCCGAAAGTATTGGTCGAGGATCAGCGCCGCGGCTGCCGCGTCGGTATCGGACGCTCCGCCGGCCAGGGCTTCGGTGGTCGTGTAACGCTCGTCCACCTCGTGCACGGGCAGTCTGAAGCGGCCGGCCAACTGACGCGCGAATCGCTGGGCTCGGCGCGTATTGTCGTGCGGCGCGCCGTCCGGGTGGACCGGGATGCCAACCACCAGGGCGTCCGGCTTCCATTCGCCGATCAGCTTCTCGATGGCGACGAAGCGTGCCTCGCCCTCGCCAGATATGGTCCGCAACGGCTGGCCCTGGCGCAACACAGCCGAGCCGGTGGCCACGCCCGTCCGCCTGGTACCGAAATCGAAGGCCAGGAAGGACTGTGCCACTCAGGCGTGCCCCGCGTCGGGCGACAGCATTCGCGGGTCGATGCCCAGCAGGCCCAGCGCCCGCTCGTAACGCTTTTCGACCGGCGTGTCGAAGATGACCTCGGGCTGGGCGTCGACAGTCAGCCAACCGTTGCGGCCGATTTCGTCTTCAAGCTGGCCTGCAGACCAGCCGCTGTAGCCCAAGGTGATCAGAACACGCCTGGGGCCCTGGCCGCTGGACATGGCCTCGAGCACGTCCTTGCTGGTGGTCATCGCCAGGCCACCTGGCACGGCCAACGTGGAACTGAAGGCCGCGGCGTCTTCACCCTGCCGTTCGTGCAGCACGAAGCCACGCTCGGTCTGCACCGGCCCGCCGAAGTAGACCGGCTGCTCGGCCAGGTCGCTGCCATCCAGGCTCAGCTCGACCTTTTCGAACAGATTCTTCAAGGTGATATCGATCGGCTTGTTGATCACCAGGCCGAGTGCACCCTTGTCGCTGTGTTCGCACAGGTAGACCACGGTCCCCGAGAAGTTGTCATCGGCCATGCCGGGCATGGCGATCAGGAACTGATTGGTGAGGTTGATGCCGTCCGAGGCCATGGGCCGATTCTATTTCAGCCCCCTTTCCCGCACGACATGGCCACTGCCGAAAGAAGCGACACTCGTCGCCATGCCGAGCCGCCCTGCCCCCCTCGATCGCGCGCTGGTCTGGGTCCGGCGCGACCTGAGGGCCGACGACCACGCAGCACTCTATGCGGGCTGCCGGGCCGCGCGGCAGGTGCATGTGGTGTTCGTCTTCGACACCGGAATCCTGGATCCGCTGCCTCGCGTCGACCGCCGGGTTGAATTCATCCGCGACAGTCTGGTGGATCTGGACGGCCAGCTGCGCGCGCTCGGGCTGTCGCACGGTACAGAAGGCGTCCGGCTGATCGTGCGCCACGGACAACCAGCAGTGGAGGTCGCGCGGCTGGCGGCCGCTCTGGAAGTACAGGCGGTCTATGCTGCCCACGACGACGATCCGGCTGCTCTGGCACGTGACGCCCAGGTGCGGGGGCGCCTGGCCGAGGCCGGTTGCATGCTGCACACGGTGAAGGACCATGTGGTCTTCGAGCGCGCCGAGGTGATGACCGCCTCGGGCACGCCCTACAGCGTCTTCACACCCTACAAGAACGCGTGGCTGAAGAAGGCCGACGACTTCTACCTGCGAGCCTGGCCGGTGGCCCGGCATGCCGCCACCCTGGCACCCTGGCCGGCCGTGGCTGGCGATCCCGGCGTACCGACGCTGGCCGAATTGGGCTTCCAGATCACCGACCTGCGCCAGCACAAGCTGCCCACCGGCAGCACAGGGGCACAGGAACTGCTGGCAGACTTTCTTGACCGCATCGACCGTTACGCTGACGCACGCGACTTCCCCGCAGTCAAGGGCCCCAGCTACCTGAGCACGCACCTGCGCTTCGGCACGGTTTCGATCCGGCGGCTGGCACGTGAAGCCTGGCAGCGCATGCAGGCAGGCTCCAAGGGGGCGGAGATCTGGCTGTCGGAACTGATCTGGCGAGACTTCTACCACCAGATCCTGCACCACCACCCGCGGGTCGTGGGCCATGCCTTCAAGCCCGAGTACGACGCCATCCGGTGGGAGCACGGCAAGCACGCCGATGCCCTCTTCGATGCCTGGTGCCACGGCCGCACCGGCTACCCGCTGGTGGATGCCGCGATGCTGCAACTGCTGCACACCGGCTACATGCACAACCGTTTGCGCATGGTCACGGCGAGCTTCCTGGTGAAAGACCTGGGGATCGACTGGCGCCGTGGCGAAGCCTGGTTCGCCCTGCACCTGAATGACTTTGACCTGGCCGCCAACAACGGTGGCTGGCAATGGGCCGCCTCGACCGGCTGCGATGCGCAGCCCTATTTCCGGATCTTCAACCCAGTATCACAAAGCGAACGCTTCGATCCGGAAGGCCGGTTCATCAAACGCTACCTGCCACAGCTGACCGGCCTGCAACGGCCGGCCATCCACGCTCCCTGGCGGGCCAAGCCGATGGAACTGGTGGCCGCCGGCGTGCAACTGGGCCGCGACTACCCTGAACCGGTGGTGGACCACGACGACGCACGCCGCCGCACGCTGGAGCGTTTTGCAGTGGCGCGAAAGAAGTAGCCGCGGGCCCCGGCGTCACGGCTCGATCCAGCCGAGTTTCCGCAGGCCACCGAGGATGACATCGACGGTGGTGTCGAAATCGCCACCGTCTCCGCGCTTGGCGTTGAAGAAGCCGTGCCCCTTGCCTCGGAACGGGATCACGGTCACCTCGGCGGCGCCCAGCGCCTTGGCACGATCACGGAACTCGGTCACCTGGGCGAAGGGCACCACCTTGTCGGCCGTGCCCTGGAAGATCCAGGTCGGCGGCAGGGTGGCGTCGATCAATTGTGTGGGTGACAGCGGCCGGCGCAACTCCATCGGCACCGGGCGGTCGTAGCGCTCCAGGTTCAGCGGCGGATTCATCAGGAACAACGCGGCGGGCCGCGGGCTGACCGCCAGGTTGTCGGCCGGGTCGTCGATGCCGCCGGGTGCCGGCGCGGCCTTGCCGTCCGGCCCGACCTGGGCAGCCAACACCGCCGTCATCACCGCCAGGTGGCCGCCAGAGGAGCCCCCGCCCGCCCCGATACGCTGCGGATCACAACCGAGTTGACTCGCCTGCGCACGCACGAACCTCAATGCCGACCGGGCATCCTGTACCGCCTCGGTGGGCAATACCTGATCCTCGGACATCAACCTGTATTGAGCCGAGATGCCGATCACGCCACGCTCGGCCAGCCGCTCGGCATAGGCCTGGAACTGCTTGGGGTTGCCGTTGCGCCAGCCGCCACCGTGGAAGAAGACCACGCATGGGCGCAGCCCGGTGAAGCGCGCCGGTGGGCGCGCCAGAAACAGTTTGAGCCAACCCCTCGGCGTGGCCTTGTACCCCACGACCGTGGCACCTGGTTCGATGCGGGGTGGCACCACGGAGGGCGCGGCGTGCACGGCTGGCGGAGGCGCCGGGGAAACCGGTGCGGGCGCGGGTGCTGCTGACTGGGCAGCGCTGGCGCCGCCCAGCAGGGCAGCGATCCAGCCATTCAAGCCGGTGCTCTTGGGGGGCATATCGGGCGGGTCGTGGCTCATGGCGGCTCAGAAGAGGTCAATGCCGCCATCCTTCGCCTGATCTTCCATCAGGCCGTCGCGGACCAGCACCGCATGGCACCGGACCTGATCCCGACCATGGTTCTTGGCAAAGTAGACAGCCTTGTCAGCGCGTTCAACCGCAGCATTGGGCGTGTCTCCGGATCGCACGTCAGTGAAGCCAACGCTGACGGTGATGTGCTCGATCTGGGGAAACAGGTAGCCCCGCACAGCCTCCCTGAAGCGCTCCAGTGCGGCCATTGCGTCGTCTTGGCTGGTGCAACGCAGCAGCACGACAAACTCCTCGCCTCCGAATCGGTAGACCTGATCGTAGAAGCGGAAGCAGCTGCGCATCACACGCGACAGGAGCAGCAGCACCTCGTCACCAATCAGGTGGCCAAACCGGTCGTTGACCTGCTTGAAGTGGTCGATGTCGACAACGCCCAGCCAGTAATGGGCGGGCGCAGGGTGGCGGCGGTCCTGGTCGGGATCGGCAACCAGTTCAAGGGGCACGCCCGACGCCTTGTAGAAGGTCTCGTCAAAGCTCTTGCGGTTCAGCAGACCGGTGAGCGTGTCCCGTTCGCTGTAGTCGAGCAGTCCCTGCACATTGCGATAGATCCGCAGCACACCGATCAGCAGGCGCTTGAGATCCTGGGCCAGAGGCTGGTCGGTGATGATCTCGACGACACCGACCACGCCCGTGTCCGACGCCAATGGCAGCAACAAGGTGGTCGGATTGCCGGCCAACTCGACTTCAGCTGCCGCCTGCAAGCAGCCCAGCCTATCGGGCCTGTCGGCCAGCAAGGGCAGGCTCTGCGGGTCGGCCCAGGTCGAATCAGCGCGTGCGGCGACGTCGTTCGCCCCGAGGGCTGCACGGGTCAGCCAGCGCTCGTCGCCGACATCGCCCACGACCCGGTGGACCGCCACGGAGTGCGGGTGCAGCAGGTCGCGGATGGACGACACCAAGCTGACATCCAGGGTGTCTCGGTCTCTGAGGCCGGTGAGATCGGCCAGCTGGTCAACAATTTCTGCCATGCATCCAGTAGTGTGCGTCCTGCCGTACCGGCATCAGGCCGGCATGGCGCGGTGGGCAAATGAGCGTACCAGCGCGAGCAGCGCTTCCTCGTCATAGGGCTTGCCAATGTAGTGGTCGACCCCCAGCGCCTGCGCATGCTCGCGGTGCTTCTGGGCAATCCGCGAAGTGATCATGATGACAGGAAGATCTTTCAGCCGCGCGTCGTTTCTGACATTGCGGACCAGATCGAAGCCGTCCATCCTGGGCATCTCGATGTCACTGAGCATCACCGCCGGCCGCTCGTCGGCCAGTTGCTCCAGCGCGTCCATGCCGTCGCGGGCCAGGGTCACGCGGTAGCCCTCGCGTTGCAGCAGGCGCTGGGTGACCCGACGCACCGTCAACGAATCGTCGACTACCAGCACCAGTGGC
>CAYJEC010000007.1:6027-23534 GCA_964369025.1 uncultured Ideonella sp.
CGGGACGGCTTCGTCGGCCTCGTTGCCGCCGACGATCTCGGCAGCGGCAATCTGCAGGCCCGGCTGACCCTGCGACATGCGCTGACGCGCGTCGTCGCCGTAGATCGCCGCCAGGGCCACCGGGTTGTAAATGAGCACGGTCTCGCCGTTGGCCAGCAGTGACATGCCGGCCAGCCCGGGCAGGCGCGCCAGTTGCGGGCCCAGGTTCTTGACCACCACTTCCTGGTTGCCCAGGACCTGGCTGACGTGCAGCGCCACGCGTTGCGACGCGCTGCGGGCGATCACCACCGTCGTGGTCTTGCCTTCGGCTGCGCCGCGCAGGCCGTGGTGCAGCAGGCTGCCGAGCCAGAAGAACGGCAGTTCAAGATCACCGTGGCGCAATCGGCCCTGGCGGTAGGCGGCCTCCACCTCCGCCACCGGCACGCGGCGCACCGTCTCAACCAGCGTGGACGGCACGGCCACATGCAGTTCACCGCAGGCGAGCGCCACCACCTGCGTGACAGCGGTGGTCAGCGGCAGGACCATCTGAAAGGCTGTACCTCGCCCCGTGGCGCTGGCGGTCTCGATCCGGCCGCCCAGCGAGGTGACCTCGGCACGCACCACATCCATGCCGACACCGCGGCCAGCGAGTTCGGTGACCTGATCCGCCGTGGAAAAGCCCGGGGTGAAGATCAGGCCAGCCAGCTCTGCCTCGGTTGGCTTGGCGTCGGGGGCCAACAAGCCCAGGGCCTGCGCCTTGTCGGCGATGCGCGCCAGGTTCAGGCCAGCGCCGTCGTCTCTCACCTCGATGCGAACTTCGTTGCCAGCCTGGTGCAAGCTGATCTCGATCTGGCCGTGCGGATCCTTGCCGACCGATTCGCGAAGCGCTGGTGGCTCGATACCGTGCGCCACCGCGTTGCGCAGCAGGTGCTCGAAGGCTGGGGCCATGCGGTCCAGCACGCTGCGGTCGAGTTCGATCGCCCCACCCGTGAGGTTCAGGCGCACCTGCTTGCCGGAATCTTTTGAGGCCTGGCGCACCACGCGATAGAGGCGGTCCGACAAGGTGTCGAACTCCACCATGCGAGCACGCAGCAGGTCGTCCTGCAGGTCGCGCGTCAGGCGAGCCTGCACGGCCAGTTGGTCCTCCGTGCTCTGCAGCGTTTGCTGGATGCCGCGCTGCACAGTGCCCACGTCGCCCACGGATTCGGCCAGCATGCGGGTCAGTTCCTGCACGCGGGTGAAGCGGTCCATTTCCAGCGGATCGAACGCCTGCTGCGAACTGCGTGCCGCCTCCATGCGCGAGGCCATCTGGGTCTCGGCCTGGAGTTCCAGGTCGCGGAGCTGGCGTCGGAGGCGATCCAGGTTGTCGGTGAGTTCCTTCAGCGAGCCCTGCAACTGGCCCATGTCGGATTCGATGCGAGCCCGTGCGATTCCCACCTCGCCGGCATGGCTGACCAGACGCTCCAGCAGCGGCGCACGCACCCGTACCACTCCGCCACTGATCTCATTGGCAGCCACCAGCGGCGTGGCGGCGTGCACAGCGAACCGGCTCCAGTCGATCTCCGGGGCCCCACCTTCGACCGGCGGCCCATCGGCGACGTCAACGGATACCTTGTCGAGGGGTGCCGGATTCGCCGTGGCTGCAGGAGCCGTTGGGGCCACTGTCGGCTGCTCGACCGCAGGCAATGCCCGCGGCGGCAGCTCAAGTTCACCGCCTTGCAGGCGCTGGAACTCCTCGGCCAGCGCATCGACACCCGAGTGCAGATGGTTCAGCACGGCCAGGTCGGGTGAGCTCACACGGCCGATCGCGGTCTCCAGCCGGTGCGCGATCTCGCCCAGGCGCATGGCACCGGCGAGGCGGGCGCTGCCTTTGAGGGTGTGCAGCACGCGCATCGCGGCAGTGGCTGCCCCGGTGTCAGCCGGTTCGGCCTCCCACTGGCGCACGGCCTGGGCCAGGGCCGGCAGCAAATCCCGGCCTTCATCCAGGAAAATCGGCAACAACTCGTCGTCGATCGCGTCGTGGGTGTCGACGGCCTCGGTGAAATCGCCCCACAAGGCATCGCGCGAGGCGGCCGAAACCGGTTGTGGCTGGTCAACCTCGGCGGGTGCCTGGCCGTCCCGCAGCGGGGTGAAACGCACGGCGCCAAGCGGGGCCTGCATCGTGGCCGGTGTGACTTCCCTGGGCTCAGGCTCAGGCTCAGGCTCGGGCGGGGGCGCCAACGCCGGCTCAATGTCCGCCAGCACGGGCGACTCGGTTTCATCTGGCGGGGCGGTCCAACCGGAACGGTGCCCGGACAGGGCTTCCTGCGCCTCGCGGGCCTCGTGGGCGTCGAGCCGCTCGATCAGTTCGGGTGATACCGGCTTCAGGAAGCCGGCAGCAAACTGATGCAGCAGCCGGCGGATCTCCTCGCCGAGGTCGGCAAAGAGCTGAGCCTCGTCGGCCTGGCCATGCCCGCGGGCCGCCGATCGCTCCAGGCCATGCTCCATCCGGCGAGCCAGATTGGACAAATCGCTGTACCCGACCGCCGCAGAGTTGCCAGCCAGGGAGTGGGCCAGCGCAATGGCGGCCTCACTGACCGGGCGGTCCAGTTCGTGCTGCCATTCGGCGATCTCGACTCCCAGGCGGCGGGACTGCTCGTCGGCTTCGTTGAGAAAGATGTTGAACAGGGCAATCTGGACGCGCAGCGGCCCGACCAGCTTGTAGCGGTCGGCGTCGTCCTCGGACGCGGCGGCGGGCTGCCCGTCGTCCATTGGCTGAACGTCTTGGCGTGGTTCGAGATCAAGCTCGAGATCCACCGCCGTGAGCGCGGCGTGCAACGGCATCTCAGCTGTCGAGGCCCAGTCAGCACTCTCCTCGGGCTCCGGTTCAGGCTCGGGTGCCAGCGGGCGGGGCAGTTGCAGGGTCGGAAGCTCGTGGGCCTCGGGTTCGGGCCGCGCTGGTTCGACCGGTGGAAGATCCGTGATCTCCGGAAATGCCTCGTCCCCGTTGGACTCAAGGTCGGTCAGGTCGATGGGCGATGTCTGCGGCTCGGCAAGCGAGACCACCTCGGGAACTGGCAGGGGTTCGTCGCCGGCAGCATCCAACAGGCCCATGGGCGCGACCGGCTCGGCTTGTTCGTCGTGCGCCGCGCTGCGCGCACGCAGCGCCTCTGCCTGGCGGGCCAGCGCCAGGCCGTCCGGCAACGCGCCATGCCCGGCGACCAGGGTGTCGACCCACTCTGACAGCCTGTCGAGCGCCTGGAGACTGAACTCGCGCATGGGCGCATCGGCTTCGACCACGGCCTCGGCCAAGCGCGCGTTGTACAACTGCTCGCAGGCCCAGGCGGCCTCGCCAAGATCGCGCAGGCCGACCATGCGAGAACTGCCCTTGAGGGTATGGAACGCACGGCGCACGACCGTGAGAGATTCCAGATCCTGCGGCTCGCTCGCGAGTTTGCCCAGTGCGTCGCGGGCCCCGCCGATGACTTCGTGCGCTTCCTCGAAGAAGATCTCACGCAGGTCATCCGGTTCATCGTCCAGATCTTGTGCCGGCGCGGCGGCCTGCGGCCGCTCATCGTCAATCGACAGGGCACCGAAACCCGATGCGATCTCGGCCCGAGCCGCGTCACGTTCCGATTCGTTGGCGGCCGATTCGAGTGCGTCGCGCGCCTGGGCGGCGCGCAGGGCCAGTTCGGGTGCATCTGCGGCGACCGCCTGGTGCGACAGCCCGTCCAGGGTGCGGGAGAGGTCCGCATCGGACATGCTCTCTGTGGCGGCCGAGTCGGCCAGCGACTGCACACGCTCGACCAGGCGCGCCTCCACGACCACGGCCGGGGTGGCGCTCGCGGCACGGGCGTGCCCCATCACCGCCGCAAACCGGCCGCTGGCGGGGTCAAATCGGAACAGCGACTTCGCCAGTTGGGGCTGGACGCCAAGCATGTCGATCATGAAGGACAGGCCGCCGACGTTGTCCGCAAGGCGGCCCGCAACCTCCTCGCCACCTGCCGACGAGCCGATCACCACGTCGATGTCGTCGCGCATGCGCTGCACGGCCATTGAGGCCTGATCCAACCCCAGCACCGAGAGAACGCCGCGCATCGCCGCCAACTCCCCGGGCACCGGCACGAGCGACTCGCGCTCGCCAGGCTCGCGGTTGAAGCGGTCGAGTTGTTGCTCGATCTCGGCCAGCGAGGCACGCAGTTCCTGCACCACGCTGCCCATGGTCTGGCGGTCGGAGACCTCGCGGTAAAGCGACTCCATCCACGGCTCGATCGGGTCGGGTTCGCCGCCCGCGGTCACCGTGGCCAGGCGCTCGGCCAGGCGCTGCACGCGCTGCTGCATCTCCGGCCGCTCGAGGTCGATCTCGTCCAGTGAGGCGTCGACGCACAGCAGCGCGGTAGCGACCTCCATCGCCAGCCCCGGCGCAGGCACATGGGCAGCCTGGTGGGTGGCCCCGGTGAGCGCGACAGCCAGGTCGCCGCCCTGAGGGTAGATCTGGCGCACCGACTCTGCGACCAAGGCGGCCTGCTCAGGCACCGCAGCCCCCAGCGCGAGGTCACCCGACACCAGCGCGGACCATGTTTCCTTCAGCGCGGCAACGCGTCGGCGCGCCAGCGGCACGACCGCCGGGTCGTAGCGGCCGAGCGGGCTGTGCTCATAGTCGACAGCCTCCTCGCGGCCCAGCCCGAAGGCTTGCTGCACCTGGGCCAGGCGTGGAGCCTGCTCCGGGCTCACCCGCTGTGCCAGGCCACAGAAGAACTGCAGGTCGCGCAGCAGGCGATCCGGCCCATCGACAGCACCGCGCTCGACAGCGCGCAACTGGGCCAACAGGCGGGAGACCAGGCGCTTCGTGTACAGATCGGCCTTCAGCGCGCCAATCGCCTGGGCTTCAAAGAACGCCGTGGCGAGCTGCCACAGCGTGGCGGTGCGCCCTTGGGCGTTGGCAGAGAGCCCGGCAAACAGGTCGCTCATCCGCTGCATCGAACGGGGGTTGCCGCTGCGCAGGGTCTGGAGCATGGCGGCTTCGATGGCCGCGTGGACCTCGGGATCCGGCTCCAACGGGGCAAAGCCGGAATCCCATCGCGCCACGGGCTCGTCGCGGCCCTCGGCCTCCCACAGGTCGGCGGGGTGGACGCGATCCACCTTGGCCAGCGACAACACCGCCTTGTACTGCGGGAACAGGGCCAGAGGAGACACCGGCTTTCCGGCCAGCTCACGCCGCAAGAAATCGAGCAATGCGAATGAAGCATGCTCGATCACACCGATTGCCGCCGAATCCAGCGGGATGGATCGATCCGCGAGACGCGAAATCGCCTGCTCGCTGGCGTTCAGAAACCGTGCAGGAGCAGGCAGACCAATCATCGCCAGGGCACCCACGCCCTGATGCACCAGAGTGCGCGCCTGCAACAGGGCCGTGGCGACCGGCGCGTCGCCGTCCGGCTCTGCGCCCGAACGTGCCTCGGTGTCTCGCAGATGCCGCCTGAGCGACTTGTGGGCATGTTCGAGCGTGCGGCGGAGTTCTTCCTGCACCCAGGCCAGGGCGCTGAGGTCACCGGCCAGGGGGGTGTCGCGTTGCGGATCCATGGTCATGCAGGCGCTCTGGGGTCAGCCGATCTTGAACCGGTCTACCGACTGGCGCAGTTCGTCGGCCGTGCGAGACAGCTCGTGCACCATCTGGGCTGTGGAGCGCGTGCCGTCGCCGGTTTGCTCGGTCACCGCAAAAATGTGCTGGATGTTGGCCGCCACCACGTTGGCTGATGCGGCCTCACGACGCGCCTCGGACGAAATGTCTTCAATCAGGTGGGACAGTTCCCGGGTCACGCGGTCGATGTCGACCAGCGCTGAGCCGGCCGCGTCGGACAGCCGCGCTCCCTGCACCACGCCCTGGGTCGACTGCTCCATGGCGGCCACGGCATCCTGGGTGTCGGTCTGAATGGTCTTCACCAGCGCCGCGATCTGGCGCGTGGCGTCGGCCGAGCGTTCGGCGAGCCGCTGAACTTCTTCGGCAACCACCGAGAAGCCCCGACCAGCTTCACCGGCCGATGCCGCCTGGATGGCTGCGTTCAGGGCCAGCACGTTGGTCTGCTCGGTGATGTCCGAGATCAGTTCGGTGATTTCGCCGATCTCCTGGGACGATTCACCCAGCCGCTTGATCCGCTTGGAGGTTTCCTGGATCTGTTCGCGGATGGCGTTCATGCCGCCGATCGAGTCTTGCACCGCTTGGCGTCCGTTGGGGGTCACAGCCAGCGATTGCTTGGCCACCTCGGCAGACTGCTGGGCCTGGGCGGACACCTGGTTGATTCGGTTGGCCATCTGCAAAACCGACTCACCTGTTTCGCGGATCTCGCGCAGTTGTTCGGTGGAGGCGGCGAGCAACTCGGTGGAAGTGGACTCGACCTGCTGCGTCGTGTGTGTCACCCGCGCTGCCGTGCCCTGCACCTGCGCCACCAGGTTGCGCAGTTCCTCCACGGTGTAGTTCACCGAGTCGGCGATGGCGCCCGTGATGTCTTCGGTGACGGTGGCCTGTTGCGTCAGATCGCCCTCGGCCACCGTCTGCAGTTCGTTCATCAATCGCAAAATCGCTGCCTGGTTGGCGTCGTTCACCCGCTTGGCTTCGCGCTCCTGCTCCTCGGCCTGCTGGGCCCGCATGGCCTGGTTGCGCACATACAGGCGGATCAGACCGACGCCACCCAGGCCCGCCGCAAGCGCTGAAAGCAGCAGCACCACCACGTGCACACCACTCAGGCCGCTCTGGCTTTCCAGGCCGGCCTGAACGCCTTCCAGGCCCTTGCGCAGCGGCTCGGAATCTCCCACGATCGCCGACTGGGCCTCCCGTGCTGACACCAGGCCCTGCAGGTTGCCCAAGATCGCGCTCGCCTGGGTGCGTGTCTGTTCGTACTGCGTGATCAGCTGTTCCAGGCGCTCTTTGGCCTGCGGATCCTTGGTTCCAGGCAAGCGCAGCTCTGCATTGCCCTTGAGCAGGCCGTCTGCAATTTCACGGAAGGAGTTCAGGTCCTTGCCAAGCAGGAACACAGCCTCGGGGCTGACACCCTCCAGTGTCAGAAACTCGTTCGCACTCTTGCCAATGCGCTGTGTCAGCATCACCAGCTGGCCCACCGCCGACAACTCGGACGCCGAGGCGCCACTCTGAAGCTTCAGCGAGTTCACGGTCTCGGCGATCTCCAGCAGGTCAGACGACTGCCGGTTGATGAGGCGCAGCGCCTGGCCCACCTGGGTCAGCGTCTTCTGCTGAGACAGCACGACGCCGCCGTTCTTCTCAGCGCGATCCAGCAGCGGCATCAGCGGCGCGAGCGTTTCCTGCACCGCTGCAGGCACCGCCGGGATCTGGTCGTTGCCTTCGCTCAACCCCCTCAGGTTGCGGGCCAGCACCTCGCCACTCTCCTTCATCTCAGGGAAGGCGGCGGGGCTGCCGATCAAGGCCTGTGAAACGGACTTGGCCAGGCGCTGCGACTGCATCAGTGCCTGGCCGGTGGCGGCGAGTTGGCCAGCCTGCTTGCTGGCAGCATTGAGAGCCAGGCCGCCGGTGAGCACGAAAGCCAACGCGCCGCCGGCGATCATGCCGATCAGAACCCGCTGCTGCTGGGCCGGCGGCTGCCGCCCGATCAAGGGCAGCGCAGCGGCTTCGTCGCTGATGGAGTCCGGGTTGTCGGCGGCTGCAGCGGCAGCGGCAGCCACGCCGGCTGGAGCAACGGCCGCCAGCGCTTCACCCAGCGCGACCTGGTGCAGGCTGTCCTCGAACGCAGGCCGCGAGTGGCTCTCCGGCGCAGGTTCGCCGGCCGGCTCCAACGGCGCGGCCAGCATGTCCAGCCCCGCCATGTTGGTTTCTGCCGGAGCGCCATGGATGGCCAGGCGCTCGTCGATCTCGTTGAGCAGCAAATCCACCTCGTGGTCGGCGGAACGATCGCCTGGCCGAGAGGTCAGGTCGGGGTTGCTCTTCAGGGGGTCGGGCAGACTCATTGCTTCCTCTCACAGACCGCGTTGACCTTCGCGGCATCGGCTTCCAGGGAACCCGTGGCGCCGGATGTCACGCGGCCACGTCCAGAAATTGAGGATCCTGGGCCAATGCGGCCAGATCCAATTCTTGCCATTCACGGCCTTGCCGGTCGCGCCAGCGCGAACCGGCGAAACCCGGCCGAACATGGCCGTCGGCCGCCATGCGTTCGAGTTGGTCGGAATCCCGCAACCCGGCCAGACGATCAACCAGGATCGCTGCGTTCAAGCGCAACGATGGATTCAGCATCACCAATTGGGCGCCGCTGCGAATGGCGCCAGCGGCTGCAGGCCGCAAGTGAAGGAATTGCCCCAGATCGACCACGGCGTTCAACTGGCCGCGAAGGTTGGCCACACCGAGCATCCAGGGCTTGGCGTGCGGCACCGGCGCCACCTGGCGCGCTGCATGGATCTCGCCGGCCTGGGCCAGCGGCAGCAGGAGGCCCACTTGCGCACACTCGACCGCCAGCCAACCGGATTCGCGGGGGCGTTCACGCGCAGCTTGCAGCCGGATGGCCAATCGCAATTGCAGTTCCCGGAGTGCGTCCTTGCTGGGCATCGTGGGGTGGCGGTGGGTTTCGGGCTCAGCTCAGGGCCTGGATCTTGGCCATCAGGTCGGCCGGGTCGACCGGCTTGACGACGTAGTCGCGGGCTCCCTGGCGCAGGCCCCAGACGCGATCTGTCTCCTGATTCTTGCTGGTGCACATGATCACCGGAACGCCGGCAAAGCGCGGATCGCGGGTGATGGCGCGGGTCAGTTGGAAGCCATTGGTGCCGGGCATGACGACGTCCATCAAGATCAGGTCAGGCTTGACCTCGGCCAAGCGCCGCATCGCCTCCTCGCCGTTCTCGGCCGTACGCACGGTGAAACCGCGCTGCGTGAGCATGTCCGACAGCAGGTGCAGTTCGGTCTTGGAATCGTCGACAAGAAGGATGTTCTTGATGGGCATGTTGGGTTGCTCCGGCTGGCCGCAGCCGCGTCAGGGGCCACGGCAATCGACCACAGGCGCCTCAGACGGGCACCGAGCGGAAGTGCGCAACGACGCGCAGCAGTTGTTCCTTGGTGAACGGCTTGGTGAGGTAGTCGTCCGAGCCGACCATGCGACCGCGGGCCTTGTCGAAAACGCCATCCTTGGAGGACAGCATGATCACCGGCACCTGGGCAAATCTGGGGTTGCGCTTGATGATGGCGCAGGTCTGGTAGCCGTCCAGGCGCGGCATCAGGATGTCGCAAAAGATGAGATGCGGCTCAAGATCGTTGACCTTGGACAGGGCGTCGAAGCCGTCCTCCGCGAGCAGCACCTCGTAGCCACCCTGGCGCAAGAAGATTTCCGCGCTGCGGCGGATCGTGTTGCTGTCGTCAATGACCAGCACCCGGGTCGTCGACGCGGGGTGTTCCGTCAGCTTCTCGTCGCTCACCATGCGCCCCCAAACGATGATTGTTGTTGCACGCCATTCGGGCCGCGCGTCTCAGGCTGCACAGATGGTCCGCTTCAGATTTGAACCATCTCGAAGTCTTCCTTGCGTGCGCCGCATTCCGGGCATGTCCAGTTCATGGGCACATCGGCCCACGCCGTGCCGGGCGAGATGCCGTGCTCGACGTCCCCGGATGCCTCGTCATAGATCCATCCGCAGATGAGGCACATCCAGGTTCGGTATTCGCTCACTTTGTCGATCCCAGATCACTACAATCGAGTTGAATTGTAGCCACGGCCTATTGGCAAAAGCCAAGGGTTTATCGGCACATACGCAACAAAGCTAACTAATTCATGAACTTGCCGGCAAGCTGCGCGCGAGGGGCCTGCGCGCCTTCGGCAGGCCCGGCGCGAACTCGATGACCACCACCCCCCTCCCTGACACGGGAACCGGCCCCTCCGAGCCGCTGCTGGACGCCCCGTCGCCGGGCTGCGTCATGTCATTCAACGCCAGCGACCCGAGCGGAGCCGGCGGATTGGGCGGCGACGTGGCCACCATTGCCGCCATGGGCGCCCATGCGTTGCCGGTGGTCACCACCATCGTCATGCGCGACACGGCTGAGATCTTCGACCAGCACGTGATCGACGGCGATGTGATCGTCGAGCAGGCCCGCTACGTTCTGGAGGACGTGACCCTGGCGGGCTTCAAGGTTGGCTTCCTTGGCTCGGCCGAGAACGTCAGTGCCGTCGCCGAAGTGCTGTCGGACTACGCCGAAGTGCCGTTGGTGTCCTACCTGCCGGCCCTGGCATGGATGGCCGACGACGACTTGCAGAGCTACCTCGACGCATTTCGCGAGTTGATCCTGCCGGCAACCGAGGTGCTGGTGGGCAACCACAAGACCCTCACCGACTTCCTTCTGCCCGACTGGGACTCCGACCGGCCTGCCTCGCCGCGCGAATTGGCCGTGGCCGCGGCCGAGCACGGCACACGCTACGTGCTGGTCACGGGCGTGATGCTGCCCGCCAAGGGGACCACCGGCCAGTTCATCGACAACGTGCTGGCATCTCCCCAAGGCGCGCTCACGGGCGAGAAGTTCGAGCTGTTCGAGGTGTCCTTCGTCGGTGCCGGCGACACGCTATCGGCCGCACTGGCCTCGCTGATGTCAGTCGGCAGCGAATTGCAGGCTGCCGTCGGCGAAGCCTTGCAATTCCTCGACCAGAGCCTGGATGCCGGGTTCCGGCCCGGCATGGGCAACATCATCCCCGACCGCTTCTTCTGGGCGCTGCCGCCCGAGGACGGCGAAGGTGCCGAGGGCGCCGATGGACCTGGCATCGACGCACCGGATGCCACCGACCCCCCCACGCCCCCTGGAGGCTCCCGCCGTGTCCATTGATTCGACGTCCACGTCGCGCAGCGCAGCGCTGTTCGAGCGTGCGCAGCAAAGCATCCCCGGCGGCGTCAACTCGCCTGTGCGCGCATTCCGCGCCGTGGGCGGCACGCCGCGCTTCATCGCCCGCGCCGAAGGCCCCTACATGTGGGATGCCGATGGCAACAAGTACATCGACTACATCGGTTCCTGGGGTCCGATGATCCTGGGCCACGGCCATCCTGCGGTGCTGGAGGCCGTGCTGAAGGCCGCCCATGACGGCTTCAGTTTCGGCGCGCCCACCGAGCGCGAGATCGAACTGGCCGAGGAGATCATTCGGCACGTGCCCAGCATCGAGCAGGTACGCCTGGTCAGTTCGGGGACCGAGGCGGCGATGAGCGCCATCCGCCTGGCGCGTGGTGCCACCGGTCGATCCAAGCTGATCAAGTTCGAGGGCTGCTACCACGGCCACGCCGATGCCCTGCTGGTCAAGGCGGGATCTGGGCTGGCGACCTTCGGCAACCCCACCAGCGCCGGCGTGCCGCCCGAGGTGGTTCAGCACACGCTGGTGCTGGCCTACAACGACATCGAGCAGCTCGAAGCGGCCTTTGCCCAGCACGGCCCGGAACTGGCCTGCGTGATGATCGAGCCGATCGCCGGCAACATGAACTTCGTGCGCGCCAGCGTGCCGTTCGTCAAGCGCCTGCGCGAGCTGTGCAGCCAGCATGGCGCGTTGCTGGTGTTCGACGAGGTGATGACCGGTTTCCGTGTCGCGCTGGGCGGCGCCCAGCAAGTCTATGCCCGCGCCCTGCCCGGGTTCCGGCCCGACATCAGTGTGTTCGGCAAGGTCATCGGTGGCGGCATGCCGCTGGCGGCCTTCGGTACCAGCCGCCAGATCATGCAGCAGCTTGCGCCTTTGGGGCCCGTTTACCAGGCCGGAACGCTGAGCGGCAACCCGGTGGCCACCGCCTGCGGCTTGGCCACCTTGCGCGAGATCGCCAAACCCGGCTTTCACGACGCCCTGGCCGCCTCGACCCGCAGCCTGGTCGACGGCCTGAGCACCGCGGCCCGCGAGGCTGGCGTGCCGTTTTCGGCCGACAGCGAGGGCGGCATGTTCGGTTTCTTCTTCGGCCCGGAGTTGCCGCAGAACTACCCCGCCGTGCTGGCGACCGACAAGGAGCGGTTCAACCGCTTCTTCCACGGCATGCTGGAGCGCGGCATCTACCTGGCGCCCGCTCTGTACGAGGCGGGTTTCGTCAGCGCTGCGCACAGCCCTGCCGACATTGCCGCGACCGTGCAGGCAGCCCGCAGTGCCCTGCGAGCAGCGTGACCCTGCTTGACCCCGGCACGGCCCGCCCGGCGCGGGCTACTGCCTAGATTTTTCCCCATGCACATTCACATTCTCGGCATCTGCGGCACCTTCATGGGCGGGCTCGCGGCGCTCGCTCGCGAGGCCGGCCACCGGGTGACCGGCTGCGACGCCAACGTCTACCCGCCGATGAGCGATCAACTGCGGGGGCTGGGCATCGAGCTGATCGAGGGCTACGGTGCCGATCAGTTGGCTCTGCGACCCGACATGTTCGTGGTCGGCAACGTGGTAACTCGTGGCAACCCGCTGATGGAGGCCGTTCTGGATGCCGGAGCGGCCTATACCAGCGGCCCACAGTGGCTGGCTGAAAACGTTCTGCAGGGTCGCCATGTGCTCGCGGTTGCAGGTACCCATGGCAAGACCACCACCACAGCGATGCTCACCTGGGTGCTGGAGCAGGCGGGTCACCAGCCGGGCTTCCTGGTCGGTGGGGTCCCCCGGAACTTCGGTGTGTCCGCCCGCCTGGGCGCAGGCACGGCGTTCGTCATCGAGGCCGACGAGTACGACACCGCGTTCTTCGACAAGCGCAGCAAGTTCCTGCACTACCGTCCGCGCACGGCCATCCTGAACAACCTCGAATTCGACCACGCCGACATCTTTGCCGACCTGGCCGCGATCGAGACCCAGTTCCACCACCTGGTGCGCACCGTGCCGGCCTCCGGCCGGTTGGTGGTGAACGCCCGGGAGGAGGCCCTGCAGCGGGTGCTAGCGCGAGGTTGCTGGAGTGACGTGCAGCGTTTCGGTTCGCGGAAGGAGGAGCCTGGCGCTCTTCGCGCCCGTGGCGAGCCGCAATCCTTCGACGTGCTGCGTGGCTCGATGAAGGTGGCCCGTGTCGAGTGGCCGTTGCTGGGCGAGCACAACCAGCTGAATGCGCTGGCGGCGATCTTGGCCGCCGAGCACCTGGGCGTGGCACCCGAGCAATCGGCCGCCGCTCTGGCCACATTCGAGAACGTGCGCCGCCGCCTGGAACTGCGCGGCGAGGCCGGTGGCGTGAAGGTCTACGACGACTTCGCCCACCACCCCACCGCGATGCGCACCACCGTCAACGGGCTACGCCGCAAGGTCGGCATGGCACGCATCCTGGCCGCCTTCGAGCCACGCTCGAACACCATGAAGCTGGGCACGATGAAAGCCCAGTTGCCCTGGGCACTGGAGGAGGCCGATCTGAGCTTCTGCCACCAGGGCAACCTGGGCTGGAACGCCCGCGAGGCGCTCGCCCCAATGGGCGCTCAGGCCCAGGTCTGCGACAACATCGACGGGCTGGTGTCCGCCATCGTCAAGGCCGCCCGGCCGGGTGACCACGTACTGTGCATGAGCAACGGCGGCTTCGGCGGCGTACACGACAAGCTGCTGGCCGCACTGGTGGCCAAAGGCTGACGCGGCATGCTCGCCGCGCCGTCCCACCTGCTCTATCTCCACGGCTTCCGCTCGTCCCCTCAGTCGACGAAAGCGCAGCTGTTCGCCCGCTGGCTGACGGCAAACCGGCCTGATGTGGTGCTGTGGTGCCCGCAACTGCCACCCTCGCCCCGGATGGCGATGGATATGGTGCTCAGCGGTGTTGCCACCTGGCCGCACGAGGCCATGGCGGTGGTCGGCAGCTCGCTGGGCGGCTTCTATGCCGGTGTGGTGGCCGAACGCACCATCTGCCGCGCGGTGGTGCTGAACCCGGCCGTCGACCCGGCGCGGGATCTTTCTAAACACATCGGTGAGCAGACCACCTGGCAAAACCCCGCGGAGCACTTCTACTTCCGGCCTGAATACGTCGACGAACTGCGCGCCATGACCCCGGCCAGGTTGACTCGGCCCGAGCGCTACGCTGCCGTCATCGCGAAGGGCGACGAGTTGTTGGACTGGCGCGAGATGTGCGCGCGCCATGCTGGCGCCACCACGTTGCTGCTCGAGGGCAGCGACCATGCGCTGAGCGACTTTGAGCAACACCTCCCGTTTGTCCTCCACTTCCTGCAGTTGATCCCATGAGACTGAACCACAAGATCTGCATCGTCACCGGCGCTGCCCAGGGCATCGGCCTGGCCACCGCACTGAAGTTCGCCCGCGAAGGCGCTACCGTCATCGTCTGCGACATCAGGCCCGACGCTGTCGACACCGCCGTCGCGCACTGCCTTGCCGAAGGAGGGCGCGCCGAAGGCCACCTGGTGGACGTGACAAAACGCGAGCAGGTCGACGCGATGGTGGCCGCCGTCAAGGCGCGGTATGGCCGCATTGACGTGCTGGTGAACAACGCCGGCATCACCAAGGACGCGCGCCTGCAGAAGATGACCGAGGCACAGTTCGACGCGGTGATCGACGTCAACCTGCGTGGCGTCTTCCACTGCGCGCAGGCTGTCGCCGACACCATGGTCGAGCAGGGCTCGGGCGTGATCCTCAATGCCTCGTCGGTGGTGGGCATCTACGGCAACTTCGGCCAGACCAACTATGCTGCGGCCAAGTTCGGCGTGATCGGCTTCACCAAGACCTGGAGCCGTGAACTCGGCCCCAAGGGCATCCGCGTCAACGCGGTGGCGCCCGGCTTCGTCGAGACGCCCATCCTCGCGACCATCCCCGAGAAGGTGCTGGGCCACATGCGCGAGCAAGTGCCGCTGAAACGCCTGGGCCGGCCAGAGGAGATCGCCAACGTCTACGCCTTCCTGGCCAGCGACGAGGCCAGCTACGTGAATGGCGCGGTGCTGGAAGTCTCCGGCGGAATGACCGTTTGAGCGCGCCGCCGTGGGGTGAATCGCACGGGCCACCTCCTCGGCCTGCGACAATCCTCCGGTGATGTATGCCCTGTTTGATGACGCCGGCAAGTTTCTCGCCGGGCGCGTGATGTCCGAAGCCGACAGCTCGATGCAGATCGAGCTCGATTCGGGCAAGCGTGTGAAGGTGAAATCGGCCAACGTGCTGCTGCGCTTCGACAAGCCGCCGCCGGCAGAGTTGATGCTCGCCGCGCAAGCACGTGCCGCCGAGATCGACCTTGACTTGGCCTGGGAGTTCGCTCCCGAAGGTGAGTTCCACTTCGCCGACCTGGCGCGCGACTACTTCGATGCGAAGGCCGGCCCGGAGTTGCAGGCCGCTGCGCTGCTTCGCCTGTTCGAGGCGCCGCACTACTTTCGCCGTGCCGGCAAGGGGCAATTCAGAAAGGCCCCGGAGGAGATCGTCAAGGCGGCCCTGCTGGCCATCGAGCGCAAGCGCCAGCAGGCCTTGCAGATCGAGGAGTGGGCGGCCGAGTTGGTGGCCGGCCGCTGCCCGGGCCCCGTGCAGGAACAGCTCTACAAGATCCTGTTCAAGCCGGACAAGAACGCGCCCGAGTACAAGGCTGTGGTCGAGGCTGCCAAGATGGGGCAGAAGGCGCCGCTGGACTTGCTGAAGAGCGCCGGCGCCATCGCCAGCCCCTACCAATTCCACTGGCGGCGCTTCTTGTTCGACCAGTTCCCCAAGGGCACCGGCTTCCCACCGCTGCAGGCCCCATCCATCAAGGAGGCGCTGCCGCGCGCCGAGGTGCAGGCCTTCTCGATCGACGACTCGGCCACGACCGAGATCGACGACGCCTTGTCGGTGCAGGGCCTGGGCAGTGGCACTGTGGTGTTCGGCATCCACATCGCCGCGCCTGGCCTGGCGCTGTTGCCGGACAGCCCGGTCGACAAGGTGGCGCGCGAGCGTCTGTCTACTGTCTACATGCCCGGCTGGAAGCTGACGATGCTGCCCGATGAGGTGGTGCAGGCCTACACGCTGACCGAAGGCCGCGACTGCCCTGCCGTCAGCCTCTACGTCAGTTTCGACGAGGCCACGCTGGCCGTGAAAGAGACTCGCACCGCGCTGGAGAGCGTGCCCATCGCCGCCAACCTGCGGCACGACAAGCTGGACGCGTTCGTGACCGAAGCGTCGCTGACCGGCGAATCCCCGGCCGACTACCCCTTCGCCACCGAATTGGCTTTCACCTTCCGGCTCGCCCGGCATCTGAAGGCGGCCCGCGAGGTGGTTCGTGGCAAGCCGGAGAACTTCAACCGGCCGGACTACAACTTCCGGCTGGAACGCGATGGCGCCTCACCCATCAGCGAGCCTGACGGTGGCGAAACGGTGCATATCACCGAGCGCCGGCGCGGCGCGCCGCTGGACTTGATCGTCAGCGAGGCCATGATCCTAGCCAACAGCACGTGGGGCGGCTGGCTCGGCGAGTTGGGCGTGCCAGGCATCTACCGCAGCCAGGCCAGCATGGCGCCCGGCGTGAAGGTGCGCATGGGCACCAAGCCGGCGCCGCATGCGGGCATGGGCGTGGCGCAATACACCTGGGCCACCTCGCCGCTGCGCCGCTACGTGGATCTGGTGAACCAGTGGCAGATCATTGCCTGCGCCCGCCACGGCCGCACCGCTGCGCTGGCAGCCCCCTTCAAGCCCAAGGACGCCACGCTGTTCTCGGTGATCTCCAGCTTTGACGGGGCCTACTCGGCCTACAACGGATTTCAGTCCGGCATCGAGCGCTACTGGGCGCTTCGCTGGATCGAACAGCAGGGCCTGACCGAGTTGGACGCCTCCGTCATGAAAGACGGCCTGGTGCGCAGCGATCATCTGCCGCTGGTCTTCCGGGCGTTGGGCACCGAGAACCTGCCACGGCATGCCCACGTCCGGGTACGCATCACCGGCATCGATCTGCTGACCCTGGACCTGCACGCCAGCCTGGCCGCCCGCCTCGACGACCAGCCGGCACCAGAAGACAGCACGGATGCAGACCCTGAGGGTGAGGGCGACGAGCCCTCCGCTGGCGTGCTGACCCTGGCCATCGACCTGGCCGACACGCCCGACTCCGCGGCCACGACGGCTGCGGCCGGCTGAGGGGCGCGCCGCAGCATCATGCGACCGCTGGCCGCTCTGAGAGCCTTGCCGCTGTCGGGCCTGCAGTGGGCTCTGCTCATCTCCGCCGCCTTGCACGGTGCACTGCTGGCAGTGCGTTTTGTCGATCCCGAGAGCTTCAACCGGGTCTTCCAGGACACGCCGTTGGAGGTCATCCTCGTCAACGCGCGCTCGGACGAGAAGCCGTTGAAGGCGCAAGCCATCGCACAGGCCAGCCTGTCTGGTGGCGGGGAGGCAGAGAAAGGCCGGGCGACCACGCCGCTGCCGCCGTCAGCGATCAATGTGGCCGGCGAGGCTGAGGCAGATGCGCAGCGCCAGATCCAGCAGATGCAAGACATCCAGCAACAGTTGCTTGCACAGATACGGCGTGAGGTGGCTCTGCTTCAGCCGCCCGACCCGTCCCGCCCGTTGCAAACCGCGGAGGAGGCCGAGCGTGAAGAGCGCCGGCGCCAGATGCTGCGAATGCTGGCCGAAATCGAGACGCGCCTCAACGACGAGAACGCCCGTCCCAAGACGCGCTCCATCAGCCCGGCCACGCGGGAA
>CAYJEC010000008.1:0-21017 GCA_964369025.1 uncultured Ideonella sp.
CGACCTGGGCCGCTGGTCCGCGGCCATCGATGAGGCCTTGCAACACCACCGCGCCGAGGCCTGGGTGGCCGTGGCGCACAGTTTCGGCTGCCTGGCATTGGCGCAGCACTCGGCGCAGGGCGGGCGCGGCATCCAGGGCGCGCTGCTGGCCGCCCCGGCCAACCCGGACCGCTTCGGCGTGGACGAGGGCCGGCTGGCCCAGCCCCTTCCCTACCCGTCCACCCTGGTGGTCAGTGCCAACGACCCGTGGATGACCTTGCCGGACGCGCTGTACTTCGGCCGCCGCTGGGGCAGCCACATCGTGGACGGGGGCGACGCCGGCCACATCAACACCGAGTCGGGATTCGGGCCCTGGCCCGAGGCCCTGGGCTGGGTCAGCCAGCACACCGACCGCGTGACCGCCACACTGCGTCCACGCGAACAGGCTGCCGCACGCACCCTCGGTTTCGCTGTGTGAGTAGCGCGGCAAGTTGAAGTGAACCCGGCATCTCCGCATGGCGGGAGCCGCGACAGTCCGCGTTCGGCCCCTTGCGGTCCTTTGGGATCGCATGCCTGCATGGTGGCGGCAGGGCGGCATTCCTTCAAGCACGCCCCGGTGCTGCCTTGGCAGGGGGTTCGGGCATGCGGGCGCAGGCCCCATTCGCGGTCGCCCAGGCGGTGGCGCGAGAACACGGTGTTGACGAGGCGATGGTGGCGGTCTCCAGGCGGTGGCCCGCGAGCGTGGGCCGGAGAACGCATGCCCGGGCCCCATGCCACGCGCCGACCTCCGCAGGTGTGAGCCGCACACCCGGCACCAGGCCCCCAACGGCTGCAAAGGCCCGTATGCAGTCGTTCAGCGATTCACCAGGTAAGGCAGTGCAACCAAGACGAGAGCGAGCTGAAGCCGCATGACTCACCACGCCTTGCCGACCCAGATTCAAGAGGGCCGCCATGAGCCCATGGGCGCGTTTGCGCGCGATGGCGGGGTGAACTTCGCCGTCTTTTCCGACCATGCCGAGCGCATCGAGCTCTGCGTCTTCGACAGCTCGGGTTCGCGGGAGTTGCGGCGCTACGCGCTGGTGGGGCCGCACGACGGTGTGTTCCACGGCTTTCTGCCCACGGTGGGGCCGGGCCTGGTCTATGGCTTTCGCGCCCACGGGCCCTACGCCCCCGAACAGGGCCACCGCTTCAACCCGCACAAGTTGCTGCTGGACCCGTATGCGCGCGAGATCCTCGGCCGCTTCGCCTGGCGCGCCGAGCACCATGGCTATGAGCTGGGCCACCCGGAGGGACCGCGCAGCTTCGACACGCGCGACAACGCCACCCAGGCGCTGAAGGGCATCGTCGCCGAGCCGCCGATCGAGGCCGCGGCCCGGCGCAATGCCCCCCGTCACGCCCCTGCCGACGTGGTGCTCTACGAGGTCCACGTGAAGGGGTTCTCGAAGGCGAACCCGGCCATCCCCGAGCACCTGCGCGGCAGCTATGCCGGCCTGGCGCACCCGGCGGCCGTGGCTCACTTCAAGGCCTTGGGCGTGACCACCTTGTCGTTGCTGCCGGTGCAGTATGCGGTGGATGAGCCGCACCTCGGCGAACGCGGCCTGACCAACTACTGGGGCTACAACACCCTTGGTTTCTTCTGCCCGGATCCTCGCTGGGCCCGCCAGCGCGACGACACCGCGGCTGCAGCCGAGGAGTTCCGTGCCATGGTCCATGCTCTGCACGAGCAGGGCCTGGAGGTCGTGCTGGACGTGGTCTACAACCACACGCCGGAAGGCAACGAGTTCGGCCCCACGCTGAGCTTCCGAGGCTTGGACAACAAGAGCTGGTACCGGCTGCTGCACGATGATCCCAGCCACTGCGAGAACCTCACCGGCTGCGGTAACACGGTGCAGGTGGCGCACCCCCGCGTGACCCAGTTCGTGCTGGATTCGCTGCGCTACTGGGTGCAGGTGATGGGCGTCGATGGCTTCCGCTTCGACCTGGCGCCAGTGCTGGGCCGCACCGGGCATGGCTTTGAGCCAGGCGCTTCGTTCTTCGCCGCGTTGCGGCAGGATCCGGTACTGGCAGCCGTGCATCTGATCGCCGAGCCGTGGGATGCGGGCCACGGGGGCTACCAGGTCGGTCGATTCCCGGGGCGCTTCCTGGAATGGAACGACAAGTTCCGCGACGCCGTGCGCGGCTACTGGCTCGGCCGGGGCGTCAGCCGGGGCGAGTTCGCACGCCGCTTCACAGCCTCCAGCGATGTGTTCCACCACGGCCAGCGCCGCCCCACGGCGTCGGTGAACTTCATCGCTGCGCACGACGGCTATACCCTCAACGACGTGGTCAGTTTCGGCCACAAGCACAACGAGGGCAACGGCGAGAACAACCGCGACGGCCGCGACGGCGAGTTGAGTGCCAACTTTGGCATCGAGGGCCCGACCGACGACAAGGCCATCCGCGCCACCCGAGAGCGCGTCCGCCGCGCGATGCTGGCCAGCCTGGTGCTGGCCCAAGGTACCCCCATGCTGTGTGCGGGCGACGAGATCGCCAACAGCCAGGGCGGCAACAACAACGCCTATTGCCAGGACAACCCTACCGGCTGGTTGGCCTGGGGCCAGGCCGACATGGCCCTGATGCGCTTCGTCGGCGAACTCACGGCCCTGCGCCGCAGTGAGCCGCTTCTGCACCACGGCCGCTGGTTCACCGCGCCGCCCGGTGGGCCACGTGATGCCCACATCACCTGGCTGACGCCAGTGGGCACCGACATGCACGTGCACGACTGGCATGAGGCTGGCTGCCTGGCGTTTGCCTGCCGCATCCGGGCGAGCGACGGTCACGGCCACGCGCTGCTGCTGCTGTTCAACCCGGACGCCGCGCCACAGACCTTCACGCTGCCGACGGGCCACTGGCGCCTGCTGCTGGACAGCAGCGGCACACATGCCGTTGCGCCCGTCTCCAACCCCATGAGTGCCCCGGCCCGCAGCCTGATCGTGCTTCGCGACGCCTGACCCTTCGACAAGAGAGCAATTCCCCCATGGATCTGACAAGACGTACCGCTGGCGTGCTGCTGCACATCACTTCGCTGCCTGGGCCGCACGGCATGGGCGATTTCGGCCCCGACGCCTACCGATTCGTCGACTGGCTGGCCTCGGCCGGCCAGGGCCTTTGGCAGTGGCTGCCGAGCACGCCGATCGGCCCGGGCGATTCGCCGTACCAGGGGGTCAGCGCGTTTGCCGGCAGCCAATGGATGGTGGCCCTGGAGCCGCTGGTCGAGCGGGGCTGGCTCAGCCGCCCGGAGCTGCCCGAAGGCGGTTTCGACGCGCACCACGTGGACTACGGCCGCGTGCTGCCCTGGCGCGAGGCGCAGTTGCGCGCTGCCGCCGCCGGCTTCGCCAAGAGCACCACGCCGGCCGACCGCGAGGCCCACTCAGCGTGGTGCGCCGCGCAGGCCGATTGGCTGGACGATTACGCGCTGTTCATGGCCATCCGCTCACCGCTGAACGGCCAGCCCTGGTGGGAATGGCCCGCGCCGCTGGCGCGCCGCGAGCCGGCGGCCTTGGCGGCCGCGCGCATCGAATACGCCAGCGAGGTCGGCTTCTGGAAGTTCGTGCAGTGGTGCTTCGACACCCAGTGCGCGGCGCTCAAGGCCTACGCCAAATCGCACGGTGTGTCGCTGATGGGCGACCTGCCGATCTTCGTCGCCCACGACAGCGCCGACTGCTGGTCACGCCCCGACCTGTACCTGTTGGACGAGAACTTCCAGACCACCGTCGTGGCCGGCGTGCCACCCGACGACCTGGGGCCCCTGGGCCAGCGCTGGGGCAACCCGCTGTACCGCTGGGACCGCATGGCAGACGAAGGTTATGCCTGGTGGACAGCACGGGTGAAGCGCGCGCTCTCCAGCGCCGATGTGTTCCGTATCGACCACTTCCGCGGCTTCGCCGGCTACTACGAGATCCCGGCCTCCAGCCCGGATGCCAAGCAGGGCCGTTGGCTCGCCGGCCCCGGCAAATCCTTGTTCGACGCCATCGAAAAAGCGCTGGGCCAACTGCCCATCGTCGCCGAAGACCTGGGCTTCATCACACCCGATGTGCATGAGCTGCGCGACGGCTGCGGTTTCCCGGGCATGAAGATCCTGCAGTTCGGCTTCGCCGGCGATGGCAGCCACGAGTTTCTGCCGCACATGTGGGCGCCCAACTGCGTGGCCTACACCGGGACCCACGACAACGACACCGTACGGGGCTGGTGGGACAACGCCAGCCCGCGAGAGCGCGCCTACGCCGGCAGCTACCTGGCCTGTGGCGAGCACGACGTGCACTGGGCGATGATCCGCGCCTGCTGCAACTCGGTCGCGAACATCGCGGTGTTCCCGCTGCAGGACGTGCTGGGCCTGCCGAGCAGCCACCGCATGAACATCCCCGGCATCCTGGGTGGCAACTGGGGCTGGCGCTTCAGTTGGGGCATGGTCGGGACCGAGCCGTCCCGCGTGCTCGGTGTCATCACCGCCGCCAGCGGCCGAGGGCCCCTGGAGCTGCTGGCTCTGCCGAGCTGAGGCGACCGCCATGCGAGGCGCGCTGACCCGCTCGTTGCTCTGCAGTTTGTCCCTGGTTGCCACCTGCCTGCTGGCTGCCGCACCGCACGTCGCCCGGGCCGCCGACTCGGTGGCCCATGTGCCCTGGTCGCGCCAGGCCACGATCTACGAGGTCAACCTGCGGCAGTACACGCCCGAGGGCACCATCAACGCCTTTGCAGCACAACTGCCGCGCCTGAAGGCGATGGGCGTCGACATCCTCTGGCTGATGCCGGTCAACCCCGTCGGGGAGAAGAACCGCAAGGGCACGCTCGGCAGCCCCTACGCCGTGCGGGACCATGTCGGCGTCAGCCCGGAGTACGGCACCCGGGAGGACATGAAGCGGCTGGTCGACGCAGCCCACGACCAGGGCATGAAGGTCATCATCGACTGGGTGGCCAACCACACTGCCTGGGACCATCCCTGGATCACCCAGCACCCTGACTGGTACAAGAGGAACGCGAAGGGCGAGATCTTCCCGGTCACCTACGGTGAGGGTGACACCAAGGAAGAATGGACCGACGTGACGGCGCTCGACTACAGCCGCCCCGGCTTGCGCCAGGCCATGATCGAGGCCATGTTGTTCTGGGTGCGCGAGGTCGGCATCGACGGCTTCCGTTGCGATGTGGCCAGCCTGGTGCCCACCGCATTCTGGGATGAGGCGCGCGCGGCGCTCGACCGCGTCAAGCCGGTCTTCATGCTGGCCGAGTCCGACGACCCGGAACTGCATGCCCGGGCCTTCGACATGAGCTACGACTGGGCGCTTGGCAACCTGTTGCGCCAGGTGGCGCAGGGAAAGGCGACGGCAGCCGACCTGGCGCGGCACCTGCGCGAGCCGAAGAAGGCCTATCCGGCGGATGCGTACCGCATGACCTTCACCTCCAACCACGACTGGAACGCCTGGGCAGGCAGCGATACCGAGTTGTATGGGCCGGCCTTCAAGGCCATGGCGGTCCTGGCCGCGACCTTGCCCGGCATGCCGCTGGTCTACGGCGGCCAGGAGGCCGGGCTCGGCAAGCGGCTGGCCTTCTTCGAGAAGGACCCCATCGACTGGAACGACCGGCCGCTGGCGGACTTCTACACCGGCCTGTTCCAGCTCAAGCACCAGCACCCCGTGCTGGCCAACGGCAGCGAGGGAGGGGCGTTGGAGATCGTCGAGACCGGTCACCCCTCGGTGTTCGCATTTCGGCGCGTCAAGGCCGGGCAGCGCCTGACCGTGGTGGTCAACCTGTCAGGCCGGAACCAGACGGTTGCCAACCATGCCACCCTGGGAACGCGGGTGCTGGCCCCCTGGACCTGGCAGATCGACAACCACCGGTGACCGACATCGACCTGGCCTGCCGAAGCCGCGTCAGCGCCCGATGTCGATCACGGTGCTGGAGCGCGGCGGGGCCACGAACTCGCGGGACAGGTCGATCCGGTCGCCCGAGATGATGTCCTTCCCTTGAGCCCCCTGGGGCAGCCGCTCGGCGAAGCGGCGCAGGTCCAGCCGCACCTCGGCCGGGCTCTTGTTCAACACCACCATCACCTGCGCCTGGCTGCCGGGCTGGTGCCGAAAGTAGACATAGGTGCCGCGGTCGGGAGCGAACTGCGTCAGCCGGCCGTGCTGCAAAGCGGCGCTGGCCTTGCGGAAGTTGAGCAGCCGGCGCAGGTGCTGCTGGGCACCGCGTTGCGCCTCAGTCAGGCCCTGCCCGGTGAAGGCGTTCACACCGTCACCGATCCAGCCGCCGGGGAAGTCGGCACGGACCTTGCCGTCGTCGCGCACGGTGGGGCTGGTCATCTGGATTTCGCTGCCGTAGAAGAAATGCGGCACGCGTGGCAGTGTGGCCACCAAGGTCAGCGCCATCCGGTTCAGCGCCGGATCGTCGCCCAGCAGCGAGAAGATGCGTGCCGTGTCGTGGTTGCCCTCGAACAGCATCAGGTCGTTCGGAGCGGCGTAGAGCATGTCCACGGCCAGCGCCTCGTAGAGCCGGCCGAAGCCCTCGCTGAACCCTCGCCCCTCGGGCTCCCGCAAACCCTGGTGCATGGCGCCGTACAGGGGGAAATCCATCATGCTGGGCATGTGGGAGACGTAGCCGTCGCGGTTGCGCTGGCCGCGCTGCCAGTAGGCCACCAGGGCCGGCTGCTGGGTCATGGTCTCGCCGACCAGGTTGAGCCTGGGGTACTCGGCCAGGATGGCGGCGGACCAGCGGGCCAGGAAGGCCTTGTCAGAGTAGGGGTAGGTGTCCACCCGAAGGCCGGAAAGGCCGGCGTACTCGATCCACCAGATCGCGTTCTGGGTCAGGTAGGTGGCGAGTTGCGGGTTGCGCTGGTTCAGGTCCGGCATGGTCTGCACGAACCAGCCATCCGTGGCCAGGCGGGCGTCTTCCTGCGAGGCATGCGTATCGATGCTGGTGGTGAGGCGGTGGTTGGTTTCGGTGTAGACCGGGTGCTGGTTCAGCCAGTCCGGGGCTGGCAGATCGGCCATCCACCAGTGGCCCGAGCCGATGTGGTTGGGCACGAGATCCTGAATCACGCCGATGCCTGTTGCGCGGGCCTGTTCGACAAAGCGGCGGTAGTCCTCGTTGCTGCCAAAACGGGGGTCGATGCGGTACAGATCGGTGGCGGCGTAGCCGTGGTACGAGTAGGCCGGTTGGCGGTTTTCCGTCAGGGGCGTCGGCCAGATCTGCGTGAAGCCCATCCCGGCGATGTAGTCCAGGTGAGCCGCCATGCCGGCCAGATCGCCGCCGTGGCGGCCTCCAGGCTCGTTGCGGTTGGCCGGGTCGCCGTAGTCTGGCATGTTGTCGTTGCTGGCATCGCCGTTGGCGAAGCGGTCGGGCACGATCAGGTACACCGCGTCGGCCGCGCTGAAGCCCTGGCGCTGGGCTGATCCCGGCGCGCGCGCACGCAACTCGTAGCGGTGGGTCAATACGGCCTGGCTGCCGCGCAGGAAGTCGATCGTGATGGTGCCAGGTTTGGCCGAGGGGGCGATGTCGAGATCCAGGAACAGGTAATTCGGGTTCGGCGCGGGCGCGCTTCGCCGCAGCGAGGCGCCCGGGCCCGTCACGCGCACACTCAGTTCGCCGATACGCTCGCCGTGCACCATCAACTGCAGCGGCTTGTGCTTCATGCCCACCCACCAGAAAGGCGGCTCGACGCGCTCGATCTGTTGGGCGGCAGCCGATGCGCTGCCGAGCAGCAGGCCGAGCGCGCCGAGCGCGAGAAGCGTCGTTCGGATCATGTCGTTTGCTCCGGGCGATACGGTTGTCACGGCAAATCGATCACTTGTACCGATCGGGCTGGCAGGCTGAACGCCGTGGCGCCGGCGGGGTAGAGCACCCGCGCCTGGCCGAGCACGGTCTGCCCTGGCACGCGGACGTTGGTGGCCTGTTGGCCGTAGTTGATCAGCACCAGGCTCCGTTCGCTCCCCAGCCGTCGCTCGAAACCCAGCACCAGTCCATCGGCAAAGGAATTTTCAAAGCTGCCGCGAGCAATGCTCGGCCGCCGGTTGCGAAGGCCCAGCATGGCCTGGTAGAAGGCGCGGATCGAAGTTGCATCGGCCTGTTGTGCCGCGGCGTTGTGGGTGGCCAGGTTGGGTGCCACCGGGCGGAATGGTGTGCCGGTGGTGAAGCCGGCGCGGGCTGAGTCGGCGGTCCAACTCATCGGCGAACGCAGGGACAGGTCGCTGGGCAGGTCAACCCCGGCCTGGCCGATCTCCTCGCCGTAATAGACGAACGGCGTGCCTGGTTGCAGCAGGTAGCCGGCGGCCGCCAGGCGGTAGGCTGTGGCCTCGCCCCTCACCTGATCCCACAGGCGCTTGCCTGCAAAGATGTCATGGTTGGAGACAAAGGTGGCCATGCCGGGCGGCGCTGTCTTGAAGTACTCGGCCAACGCCTTCACCGACTCAGGCTGGCCGAGCGCGGCACCAACGTAGTGCTGCACGTGACCGAAGGCAAAGGCGCCGCCGCAGACGGCGGCGTCACCGTAGGCGCGCGGCTCGGCCGTGGCCTCGCACACCACATATCTTTGAGGGTAGGATTTGATCAGGTCCTGCAACTGTTTGGTGAGTTGGCGGCTTTCGGGTTGGTCGTTCCACGCCGTCGCACTGTTCTCGATCATGTGCGGTACCGCGTCGAGCCGATAGCCGTCCAGCCCGCGGTTGAGCCAGAAGCGCAGGCTGTCGAGGTGGTAGGCCAGCGCCGGCGGGTGGCGCAGGTTGAAATCCGGCATGTGCGGGCCGAAGGTGCCGAAGTAGTAACCCGTCTCGCCCGGCGGTGGCTTCGGGAGGTACTTGGGCTCGCCCTGGAACAGCCAGGGCTGCGAGGCCGTGTGGTACCAGGGGTACTTGTCCCAGATACTCCAGCCGGCTGGTGCCTGTTCGCTCCAGACGAACCAGTCGCGGTACGGGCTCGCATTGTTCTGGCGGGCGTCGACGAAGGCAGGGTGCTGGGCGGCGGCGTGGTTGATCACGTAATCCATCACCACGCCGATGCCGCGCGCATGGGCCTGTTTGATCAACTCGTCGAAATCTTCCAGCGTGCCGTAGGCCGGCTCGATGTCACGGTAGTCGGCGGTGGCATAGCCATGATCGCCGTCGCCGCTGCGCTGGATCGGCATCAGCCACAGGCCAGTGATGCCCAGGTTCTTGAGGTAATCCAAGCGCGAGGTCAGCCCACGCAGGTCGCCGATGCCATCACCGTTGCTGTCCTGGTAGGCGCGGACGAAGATTTCCATGAACGCGCCGCGGTCCCAGTAGGCGGGCAGGCTGCTCGGCATGATCTGCGCGGGAACCGGGCGGGTGTCCAGTGGCTGAGCCTGCAGGTGCCCGGCGAAGGCGCAGGCGATCAGGCAGGCGGCAAGGTGGCGATGTGGCATGAACTGAATGTAGTAAAGATACTTGGCGGATTCAATCTAATCATTCACACGTCAGTGGAAACGACAGGCAGGCGGAACTCTGGGTAACCATAAAAATGTAGTTTTGCTACCATCTTGGCATGCTGTTTCGTGATTCGCTGGCCTGTTGGGTCGCCTGCCTGCTGCTGTCCGCTTCGGGCTGCGCAGCGGCACAGGATGCGCGGGCGTTGCTCCAGGACTGCGACGGGGCCGCCTGGCAAGAGGTGTTGCAGCCTCATGTCGGCCCGGTGGGCGCTCGTGGCATCTGGCTGGACCGCCGGACGCTGCAGTGGCCCGGCATCACGGGCGCCGAACGGGTGCGCGTGCACCATTCGGCGGGCGGCACCATTCGCGCGGTGGTGGGCGAGGCCGTACAGGGCGCGGACGGCGTCATGGATCTTCAGGCCAGCGATGCCGATTTGGCGCCTGCCCTTGCACAGCGCTTCAAGCACCTGGCCCCTGGCGCACGCTGGCGGTTGGGTGATGCCGACGCGGCGCGATTGCCGGGCCTGCTCGCCAGCCAATGGGTGCTGGTTCGCGAAGGCGCCAACGGCACCGTGGCCGACGCCACCGGCCTGCAGTCGCCGGGCCTGCTGGACGACCTGTTTGCTGCCGCCAGCACACTGCCGGACCTCGGCGTGAGGCTGGGCGGATCACCACGCCACAGCCGTTTCACACTCTGGGCGCCGACGGCGCGACGGGTGGCGCTGTGTGTCTACCCCGGTGATACGGCAAATGCCAGCGACGCCGCGTGGATGCAACTTGACCCTGCCACAGGCGCATGGCGGCACGAGGCCGCGGCAGACTGGTCTGGCCGCTACTACCGCTACCTGGTCGAGGTCTTCGTGCCCGGCACAGGCTGGGTGCGCAACCGCGTCACCGACCCCTACGCCGTGAGCCTGGGCGCCGACTCGCGCCGCGCCTACGTGGCGGAGCTGGCCGACGCCTCCTTGAAGCCGCCCGGCTGGGATGGCCACCCCGCACCGGCCAAGGTGAAGTCCAGCACCGACATGGTGGTCTACGAACTGCACCTGCGCGACTTTTCCATCGGCGACACCAGCGTGCCGGCTGCGCACCGTGGCACCTACCTGGCCTTCACCAACAAGCGCTCGCGCGGGATGCGGCATCTGCAGGCGCTGGCGCATGCAGGGATGACAGATGTCCACCTGCTGCCGGTGTTCGATCTTGCCAGCGTGCCTGAATCCGGTTGCGTGACGCCGAACGTGCCGCGTGCTGCGCCGGACAGCGAGGCTCAGCAGGCCGCCGTGATGGCCGAGGCCGCACGCGATTGCTACAACTGGGGATACGACCCCTACCACTTCAATGCGCCGGAAGGCAGCTTCGCCACCGACCCCGCTGACGGCGCGGTGCGGGTGCGCGAGTTCCGCCGGATGGTGATGGCGTTGCACCGCGCCGGCCTTCGGGTGGGCATGGACGTGGTCTACAACCACATGTCGGCGGCCGGACAGCAGGCGCAATCGGTGCTCGACCGAATCGTGCCCGGCTACTACCACCGGTTGGATGCCGACGGCCGGGTCGAGCGCTCCACCTGCTGCGACAACACCGCCACCGAGCACGCGATGATGGCCAAGTTGATGATCGACTCGGTGCGGCTGTGGGCCACGCAGTACCGCATCGACTCCTTCCGCTTCGACCTGATGGCCCACCAGCCGCGCGCGGTGATGGAGGCGCTGCAGGCCGATGTGAACGCCGCCGCCGGGCGCACCGTGCAACTGATCGGCGAAGGCTGGAACTTCGGCGAGGTGGCCAACGGCGCGCGCTTCGTGCAGGCCTCGCAACTGTCGCTGAACGGGTCGGGCATCGGCACCTTCAGCGACCGTGGGCGTGACGCGTTGCGCGGCGGCTCCGCCGGCGATTCGGGTGAGGCCCTGGTGCGGCGCAAGGGCTACCTGCATGGCGTGGCCAGCCTGCCGCGCGACGACGCGCTGCGCCTGGCCGACCAGGTGCGCGTCGGCCTGGCGGGTACGCTGCGCGGCTACTGGATGCAGACCGCCAGCGGCGAGGTCAAGCGCCTGGACCAGATCGACTACGCGGGCCAGCCCGCGGGCTATGCGAGCCAACCCAGCGAGGTGGTGAACTACGTCGAAAACCACGACAACCAGACCCTGTTCGACAACAGCGCACTGAAGCTGCCGCGTGGCACCTCGCGCGAGGACCGCGCGAGGGTTCAGATGCTGGCCGTGGCGTTGAACCTCTTCAGCCAGGGCGTGAGCTATTTCCACGCTGGCATCGACACGCTGCGCTCCAAGTCCCTTGACCGAAACAGCTACGACTCCGGCGACTGGTTCAACCGCCTGGACTGGCGCTACCAGGACAACTACTTCGGTACCGGCCTGCCGCCGGCTGGCGACAACAGTGCCAGCTATGCGGTCTTCCAGCCGCTGCTGGCCGATCCCGCGATCAAGCCGGGCCCGCGCGAAATCGCCTGGTCGCGCGATGCCTTCCGCGACCTGCTGGCCATCCGCGCCAGCTCGCCGCTGTTCCGCCTGCGCAGCGCGGACGAAGTGCAGCGCCGTCTCGTGTTCCATAACACCGGGCCGGGCCAGGATCCGGCGCTGATGGTCGGGCACCTGCGCGGCGATACCGAGGAACTGATCTACTTCGTCAACGTCGAGTCGACGCCGCGCGCGCTGGTGGTCGACGGCACGGCAGGCCAGCGCTGGCGCCTGCACGCCGCGCACCGCTCGCCCACCGCCGCCGACCGGCGCGCCGCACGCGAGGCGCGCTTCGACACGGCCACCGGCCGCTTCAGCATCCCGCCGCTGACGGCGGTGGTCTTCGTCCGCGGCTGAACGATCCATCCAGGCGCTGGCGAAGCACTCGATAATCGCCCATCCCTTCCCCCTGCGCGCCTTGCCACCCATGGTCCACTTCGACAGCCCCCGGCTCATCGCCGACATCGGTGGCACCTATGCACGATTCGCGCTGGAGGCCACGCCCGGCGAGTTCACCCAGGTCGCCTCGCTGCGCTGCGCCGACCATGCTGACTTCCACGCCACCGTCAGCGCCTACCTGGCCACGCTTCCGGCCGGCACGCCGCAGATCCTGCATGCCGCAGTGGCCATCGCCAACCCGGTCGAAGGCGATCAGGTGCGGATGACCAACTACCACTGGCAGTTCTCCATCGAGCAGATGCGCCAGAAACTGGGCCTGGAGACCTTGGTGGTGCTGAACGACTTCACGGCACTGGCGATGGCGCTTCCGCGCCTGGGCCCCCGGGATGTGCGCCAGGTGGGTGGTGGCAATGCGCGCAAGCAGAATGTGATCGGCTTGCTGGGCTCGGGCAGCGGCCTGGGCGTCTCGGGCCTGATCCCGGCCGGCGACGGCTGGATCTCACTCGGCTCGGAAGGCGGCCACACCAACTTCGCCCCGCGCGACGAGCGTGAGATCGCCATCCTGCGCCACGCCTGGAAGCAGTACGACCATGTTTCCTTCGAGCGCCTGCTGTCCGGCCCGGGCCTGGAGCTGATGCACCGCGCGCTGGCCGAGTACGAGGGTGCGCCGGCCGAGGATCTGTCGGCCCCCGAGATCACCCAGCGCGCACTGGACGGCACCGACCCAGTCTGCGCCGACACGCTGGAGGTGTTCTGTGCGCTGCTGGGCACCGCCGCCGCCAACCTGGCGGTGACACTTGGCGCGTTGGGCGGCATCTACATCGGCGGCAGCATCGTGCCACGCCTGGGAAGCTACTTCGACCGCTCGCCCTTCCGCAGCCGCTTCGAGGACAAGGGCCGGTTCAGCCACTACGCGGCGGACATCCCCACCTTCGTCATCACGGCCGAGCACGCCACCTTCACGGGGGCTTCGGCGATCCTGGAAGCGCAGCTGCGCACCATCAGTGCCGCACCGGCGTCGACCGTGCTGAGCCAGATCCGCCGCTCCCGCAGCGAGCTGACGCCAGCCGAGTTGCGCGTGGCCGACCATGTGCTGGCCCACCCGCGTTCGGTGCTCAACGACCCGATCGCCGAGATCGCCCGCGCGGCTCTGGTGAGCCAGCCGACGGTGATCCGCTTCTGCCGCTCGCTGGGCTGCGAAGGCCTGTCGGATTTCAAGCTGCGGCTGGCCTCCAGCCTGACCGGCACGGTGCCGATCACCCACACCCAGGTGACCACCGACGACTCGATGCTGGAACTCGGCAGCAAGGTGCTGGGCAACACCGCCTCGGCCATCCTGCAGGTGCGCAGCCAGCTCAACCGCGAGATGATCAACCGCGCCATCGAACTGCTGCTCGACGCCGCCCGCATCGACTTCTACGCGCTGGGCCACTACGGTGTGGTGGCGCAGGATGCGCAGTTCAAGTTCCTGCGCTTCGGACTGCCCAGCATGGCCTACACCGACCCGCGCCTGCAACTTCTTGCCGCTGCGGTGCTGAAACCCTGCGACGTGGTGGTGGTGATCAGCAGCAGCGGCCGCCTGCCCGAACTGCTGGAGGTGGTGGAAACTGCCAAGGCCCGCGGCGCTGCGGTGATCGCCATCACCGCCAGCCAGTCCCCACTGGCCCGCAAGGCCGATGCGGCACTGATCGTCGACTACCCGGAAGACGTGACGACCCACCTGCCGATGGTCAGCCGCATCCTTCACCTGCTGGTGATCGACATCCTGGCGGTGGGCGTGGCAATGCGCCGCCACAGCGTCGACGAGGCGCTGCCGGAAGGCTCTACCGGCGAAGGTGTGGTGAAGCCCTCGGCCGAGTCGGACACGATGACAACGGCCGAGAAGGCCGCGGCTCGCAGTGCGGCGCCTGGCGTGAGCCTGGCGTCACCGCTCGCGCGCCTGACGTCGCACAGCCGCTGAACCCGCTTCCCGCCCCGTCGGGTGCGGGAAGACTCTCAGTGTCTGAAGTGCCTGGTGCCCGTGAGCACCATCGCGATGCCGCGTTCGTCCGCCGCCGCGATCACCTCGTCGTCGCGCATCGAGCCGCCCGGGTGGATCACACAGGTGGCGCCGGCGTTGACCACCACGTCCAGCCCGTCGCGGAACGGGAAGAAAGCGTCGCTGGCCACGGCCGTGCCTTGCAGGGTCAGCCCGGCGTGGCCCGCCTTGATGCTGGCGATGCGGGCCGAGTCCAGGCGGCTCATCTGGCCGGCACCCACGCCCATGGTCATGCCGTCCTTGCAGAAGACGATGGCGTTGCTCTTGACGAAGCGAGCGACTGTCCAGGCGAACAGCATGTCCTTCATCTGCTGCTCGGTGGGTTGCAGCCTGGTGACGACCTTGACCTCGCCGACGATGTCGACGTTGTCGGCCGATTGCAGCAGCATGCCGCCGCCCACGCGTTTGAAGTCCAGCGCGTTGCTGAGCCTGGAGATGGGCACCTCCAGCAGGCGCACGTTCTGCTTGGCCGCATAGGCGGTGCGGGCGCCGGGCAGGATGGCAGGGGCGATCGCCACTTCGACGAACTGCTTGTTGGCGTTGATGGCCTCCACCACATCAGCGTCGATCGGCCGGTTGAAGGCCATGATGCCCCCGAAGGCGCTGGTCGGGTCGGTCTTCAGCGCTTTCTGGTAGGCCTCCAGCGGCGTCGCGCCGATGGCCACCCCGCAGGGGTTGGCGTGCTTCACGATCACGCAGGCCGGCTGCTCGAACGACTTCACGCACTCCCACGCGGCGTCCGCGTCGGCGATGTTGTTGAAGCTCAGCTCCTTGCCCTGGATCTGCTGCCATTTCGACAGCGTGCCCTCTGCCGGCTGGGCCTCGCGGTAGAAGGCGGCCGACTGGTGCGGGTTCTCGCCGTAGCGCATGCCCTGCACCTTGTGCAACTGCAGGTTGAAGACCTGCGGGTACTCGGCTTTGGCCGGCACGGCTTCGGTCTGGTCCTCCGAGCCCGGCTCCAGCGCGGTCAGGTAGTTGGTGATCATGCCGTCGTAGGCCGCGGTGTGCGCGAACACCTTCTTCGCCAGCGTGAACTTGGTGGAGCGCTTCAGGCCGCCGCTGGTCAGCTCCGCCAGCACCTGGGGGTAGTCGACGGGGTCGATCACCACCCCCACGTCCTGCCAGTTCTTGGCCGCTGCACGCAGCATCGCCGGGCCGCCGATGTCGATGTTCTCGATCGCGTCTTCGAGCGTGCAGTCCGCCTTGGCGATGGTCTGCGTGAACGGATACAGGTTGACGCACACCAGGTCGATGTTGTCGATGCCGTGCTCGCGCATGATCGCCACGTGGGCCGGCAGCGAGCGCCGGCCCAGCAGGGCGCCGTGGATTTTCGGGTGCAGGGTCTTGACGCGGCCGTCGAGCATCTCGGGAAAGCCGGTGATCTCGGCGACTTCGGTCACCGGCAGGCCGGATCCAGCCAGCAGCTTGGCCGTGCCGCCGGTCGAGAGAAGCCGAATACCCTGTGCGTGCAGGGCACGGGCGAAATCGACGATGCCGGTCTTGTCGGAGACCGAGAGCAGGGCGGTGAGTTGGGGCATGTGGGGGTCAGATGGGAAGAAAGGGGTGGGGCTACTTCAGCAGCCTGTGCTCGAGCAGCTTGCGGCGCAGCGTGTTGCGGTTGATGCCCAGCCACTCGGCGGCCTTGCTTTGGTTGCCTTCGGCCTGGCGCATCACCACGTCGAGAAGCGGCTTCTCGACGGTGTGGATCACCATGTCGTGCAGCGAGTGTGGCTCGGCGCCGTTCAAGTCCTTGAAGTACTGTGTCAGCGTCTCCCGGACGCAGTCTTCGATGTTCTTCTTGCTCATGGGATGACGTGGCCCGCCTCGTTCGCGGGCAAGGGTAGGGCGCTCAGGCCAGCAGTGCGATGTGGTCCTGGTTGGCGGCAGCGGGCGCCACAGGCAGGCGCTCGTGGCCATCGGCCAGGTGGTCGAAGAAGGTGGCGACGGCGCGCAACTGCGTGGCAGCGTCGTCGAGGGTGTTCATGACAGCGCGGAAGGCCTCGCCGCCGGGCAGCGTGCGCACCGCCCAGCCGATGTGCTTTCGGGCGCTGCGAACACCGCTTTCCTCGCCGTACAGGATGTAGTGGTCCGACAGGTGCTCGGTCAGCCAGCGCTGTACGTCGCGGGTGGCGGGGGGCCGCAGGTGCTCGCCTTGCGCCAGGTAGTGGGCGATCTCGGCAAAGATCCAGGGCCGGCCCTGGGCGGCGCGGCCGATCATCAATGCGTCGGCGCCGGTGGTGCGCAGCACCTCGGCCGCCCGCTCCGGGGAATCGATGTCGCCGTTGGCGACCACCGGGATGCGCAGCGTGGCCTTTACTGCGGCGACCGTGTCGTGCTCGGCACGGCCGGTGTAGCCCTGTTCACGGGTTCGCCCGTGCACGGTGACCATGGCCACGCCGGCGCTCTCGGCCGCGCGGGCCAGGGCCAGCGCGTTGCGCTCGGTGTCGCACCAGCCGGTGCGCATCTTTAGCGTCACCGGCACGCCGCGCGGGGCGCAGGTGGCCACCACGGCGTCGATGATCGCCAGCGCGCCGACCTCGTCGCGCATCAGCGCCGAACCGGCCCACTTGTTGCACACCTTCTTCGCCGGGCAGCCCATGTTGATGTCGATGATCTGGGCGCCGCGGTCGATGTTGTAGGCGGCGGCCTCGGCCATCATCAGGGCGTCGGTGCCGGCGATCTGCACCGCGATCGGGCCGGGCTCGCCGGTGTGGTCGGCGCGGCGCGAGGTCTTCAGCGAGCCCCACAGTTCCTTGCGCGAGGTCACCATCTCGCTGACGGCATAGCCCGCGCCGAGACGCCTGCACAACTGGCGGAACGGCCGGTCCGTCACCCCGGCCATGGGCGCGACGAACAGGCGGTTCGGCAGCTCATAGGGGCCAATGCGCATGGTGAGGGCGGGGAGCGATGTGCTGAAAAAGGAGGCAGAAGTATAGCCGCGCCGGCAGCCCGGCCCGGTCACCCCTGAGCCGGGTTGCCTGGCACTTTGTGGCGACAATCTCTCCGCATGGAAGCTTGGCTGCTCTCGGTATTGACCTGGTTCGCGTTGCCGCAAGTGGGCTTGTCGACGGTGTTCATCGTGTCGCTGGTGTCGGCCACGCTGCTGCCCATCGGTTCGGAGTTCGCGGTGCTGGCCCTGGTCAAACTCGATCCGCCGCTGTTCTGGCCCGCCGTGCTGGTGGCGACCGTGGGCAACACCATCGGTGGCGCGATCAGTTGGTGGATGGGCTACGGCGCCGAGCGCGCCTACGAACGCCTGAAGCACCAGAAGCCCCACGAGGCACGCGCCCTTCAATGGCTGCAGCGCTTTGGCGCCAAGGCCTGCCTGCTGAGCTGGCTGCCTGCGGTCGGGGACCCCCTATGCGCGGTGGCGGGTTGGCTGCGGCTGCCCTTCTGGCCCTGCGTGGCGTACATGGCCATCGGCAAGTTCCTTCGCTACGTGACGATGACGGCCGTGCTGCTCTGGTGGTTCCCCGGGCCCTTGCCGGTCTGAACGTGGCCGGCCATCCCCCAAGAGGGGGATGCCGAGGCGGCGGGAAGTCACGCGACACCACGGCATGATCGGCCGACAATCAGGGTCATCCCATCTGCAGTAGCGCGCGCAGGCCACGAGCCGCGCCGCGCCGAGAGGTCCACCATGCTTCCCCCGACCCTGTCCCCTACGCCGCTGTACCACGCCTTGACGCGCAGCTTCACCCGCATCCACCGGCTCAGCCACCTGCAGAGCATGGCCCAGTGGGACCAGGCGGCCAACATGCCGCCGCGTGGCAACGAGGCCCGTGCCGCCGCGATGGCCGAGATGGCCGCGCTGATGCACCGCCTGCGCACCGATCCTCAGCTCGGCTGCGAACTGGAGGGTGCCAGCAGCGAGGCGCTGGACGATGCGCAGCGCGCCAACCTGCGCGAGATGCGCCGCCAGTGGAACAGCGCCACCGCGCTGCCCGAGGCGCTGGTGGAGCGCCGCTCGTTGGCCACCTCGCGCTGCGAGCACGCCTGGCGGAGCCAGCGCCAGGCCAATGACTGGGCAGGGTTTCTGCCCAACCTGCGCGAGGTTCTGGAGGTCACCCGCGAATGCGCCCAGCGCCTGGCAGACCATTCGGGTCTGGCGCCCTACGACGCACTGATGGATCAGTTCGAGCCCGGCATGACCAGTGCCGTCGTGCGGCGGGTGTTCGGCGATGTGCGCCAATGGCTGCCCGGCCTGATCCAGCAGGTCATGGAACGCCAGGCGACGCGGACCCTGCTCGTCCCGCAGGGCCCGTTCCCGCTGGCCGCGCAGCGCCAGCTGTGCGAGCGGGTGATGCACCTGTTGAGCTTCGACTTCCAGGCCGGGCGGCTGGATGTCAGCGCCCACCCGTTTTCGGGTGGCGTGCCGGAGGACGTGCGCCTGACCACGCGTTTTCGCGAGGACGACTTCCTGCAGAGCCTGATGGGCACGGTGCACGAGACTGGCCACGGCCGCTACGAGCAGAACCTGCCGCGTGAGCTGCTGGGGCAACCCGTGGCCGAGGCGCGTTCGATGGCCATCCACGAGAGCCAGAGCCTGTCCTACGAGATGCAATTGGGGGGGCACCCCGGCTTTGCGCGCCTGTTGTCACCGATGCTGGTGGAGGCTTTCGGCGACCAGGCCGCGTTCATGCCGGAGAACCTGCACCGCCTGCTGACTCGGGTCAAGCCGGGCTACATCCGCGTCGACGCAGACGAAGTCACCTACCCGGCGCACGTGATCATGCGTTTCGAGATCGAGCGTGCGCTGGTCGAGGGCGAGATCGAGGCCGAGGACATCCCTGCGCTGTGGGACACGGCGATGATGGACCTGCTGGGGCTGGACACTCGCGGCAACTTCAAGGATGGCCCGATGCAGGACGTGCACTGGCCCGAGGGCCTGTTCGGGTACTTCCCCTGCTACTCGCTGGGCGCGATGTACGCCGCGCAGTGGTTCGCTTCGATGCGCCGCGCGGTGCCCGACCTGGACGCACGCATCGAGGCCGGCGACCTGAGCGTGGTGTTCGGCTGGCTGCGGGAGAACATCTGGTTGCCCGCCAGCCGCTGGACGACCGACGAACTGGCCGTGCGCGCCAGCGGCGAAATGCTGAACCCGGCGCACTTTCGCGCCCACCTGGAGTCGCGTTACCTGAAGTAGGGCCTGAGCCGAGGGCCGGGCCGCTCCCAAGCCGGCTAAGCACCCGCACGGCGGTTGGTGCCGGTACGCCGGCACCGGGTGCCCTGACTCAAGCCGCGGCGAGCAGGGCTTCGAGCTGGTCCAGCACCTGGTGGGTGCGCTCCGCCAGGTCGTTGCCCGAGCGGCGCAGCGGTAGCTTGGACAACAGCGTGCGGTCGCGGAACAGGCCGTCCAGGTCCAGCGGCACACCATGCTCGGCGAACACCGGGGCCAACTGCGAGCAGCGGGAGCGCAACAGGCGGCGAGTCTGCTGGTAGGCGTGTTCGGCCAACCTGCGCCGCAGTGCGTAGCTGAAGGTGCCGGCGCGGAACAGGGTCGGATCGTGGTGGTCTGGTTCCAGCAGCACGATGTCGCACTCGGGGTGCGTGCGCTCGTAGCCCTTCATGCCCAGCTCCAGCCGTGAGTGGATCAAGGAGCGAAAGGTCTGGCTCAGCACCGCCGGCAGCCCGGCCGCAGCCAGATGCGGGATGCGGCCCTCGTGGAAGGTGGTGCGGGCCGTGTCCGCTGTCAATCGCTCTCGCCCCGCGTCGAAGGGCACCAGCGGGTTCAGGCAGATCAACAGGTCTTGCCCCTGGTCCAGCAGCACGGAGGCGTGGATCGTCTTCTTCAGGGCCCCGTCCACGTAGTGCCGCCCGCCGATCGCGACCGGTGGGTACAGACCCGGCAGGGCCGCGCTGGCGACCACCGCGCGGGCGATCGGGGTGTCGTCCCAACCGGGGGTGCCGAAGGGGGCCGCCTCGCCCGTGTCCAGGTCGGTGGCCACCACCACCAGGGGGCGGTGAAGCTGGCGGAAATCGTTGGTGCGCCCCTTGGTGGAAAAGACGCGCTCAAGCTGCGCCTGCATGGCGCCGTTGTCGAACAGCCCGATCGGCAGCGCGCCGCCGAGATGGCCGAGCGCGCCCACGAGAGGCAGGTCACCGGCCAGCCACTGGAGCGTGGCCTCGCCGGCCAGGCGCGGCAGGCGGCGCAAGCGGCGGCGGTACTCGTGCCAGGCGGGGTGGGTGAACAGGCCCGGGTCGATCAGGTCGTCGGCACCGCCGTCGCTGTCGATGAAGGCCGCGCACATCTGGCGCGGCGTCATGCCGTTGGCCAGGCCGGCGGCGATGAAGGCGCCGGCGGAGACGCCGATGTAGGCGTTCAGGTCGGTGAGATCCAGGCCCGGCAGGGCCTCCTCCAGCGCACACAGCGCGCCGATTTCATGGATGGCGCCCAACGGCCCGCCGCCGGCCAACGCCAGCGCAATGCGCGGGCCCTGGCGGGGCGATGTCGGGCGCGGGCTCAACGGGAGGCCGGGCGGTCAGTGGCCCGGATCAGGCGGTGGCGCTGTCGGCCGGCTTGGCGGCCTTGCGGGGGGCGGCCTTCTTGGCAACGGGCTTCTTGGCCGGGGCTGCCTTCTTCGTCACCGGCTTGGCGGCGGGGGCGGCCTTCTTGGCGGCCGGCTTGGCGGCCGGCTTGGCAGCGGCCTTCTTGGCCGGGGCGACCTTGCCACCCAACTGGGCCACGGCGCTGGCCAGCGCGTCGACGCGGGCGGTCAGCTCG
>CAYJEC010000009.1:0-20157 GCA_964369025.1 uncultured Ideonella sp.
ACCGGCGTAGCCAGTCGACACGCTGTGATACATGCGCGCTGGCGGGATGCTGCGTGCCAGCATCACTTAGGGGTTGCCCATGATGCTGCCCCAGCCCAGGCCCACGCCGATCATCGGCACGAACAGCCACCAGCGATCGTGGATGCCTGGAATCGCCATCATGCCGATGCCTGCCAGCGTGAGGCACAGAGCGTGGACGTGCTTGGCCCCGTAGCGGCGGGTGAACGGCACCATCGCGAAGGCGGCGACGCAGGCCACCAAGTTGTAGAAGCCGCCAGCCTGGCCGTTGGCCAGCACCGCTTCGCGAAAGCCGGCGGAGGACGTGTCGGTGGTGTCGAACACCGAGCGCGCGATGGCGTGCACGATGTATTGCCAGTAGCACACCATCGCGTACCACTGGAACAGCTTCATCAGGGCCAGCTGGCGCATCGCCCGGGGCATCTCGACGATGGCGTCCTTGATCTCCTTCAGCGTGGCCCCCATGCCTTGCCGCTGGGCGCGGATCGCCGCGATCTGGGCCTCGCTGAGCGGCAGCTCACGCACCTTCAACACCGAGTACAGAATGGTAGCCAACGACAGCACCGCACCGATCAGGAACGAGATTTTCGTGATCACGGGGATGTTGTTGCCATCCATCGCGTCGCGGCTCATGCCCATCCAGACGAGGATGGAGGGCGCCAGGTAGCTCAGTGTCTGAGCCAGCCCGGTGAAGGAGCTCTGGGTCAGGAAGCCTTGCGGGTGCTGGGATTCATCCAGGCGGTCGCTCACGTAGGCACGGTAGGGCTCCATCGTGATGTTGTTGGCGGCATCCAGGATCCAGAGCAGGCTGGCGGCCATCCACAGCGCCGCGCTGTAGGGCATGGCCAGCAGGCTCAGCGAACAGAGGATGGCGCCGATCCGAAAATAAGGCGTGCGGCGCCCGAAACGCGACAGCGTGCGGTCGCTCATCGCGCCGATGATGGGTTGCACCAGCAACCCGGTCACCGGCCCGGCCAGGTAAAGCAGCGGCAACGCGGCCTCCTCGGCGCCCAAATAGCTGTAGATCGGGCTCATGTTGCTCTGCTGCAGCCCGAAGCTGAATTGCAGTCCAAGGAAGCCCACATTCATCTGCACGATCTGGCGTGCCGAGAGCAACGGCTTGGTGAGTCCTGCGGTCATGGGGCGATCCTGTCGGTCGAATAGGGAAGCAGGCTTCACTTTGCTCGGTAATGCAATCGATTGCAACCGAGGTTTCCCGAGGTTGCCGCCACAGGTGGGCCGCGCGGTTGCCCGGAAGTTTGCCTCGCAGGAAGCCCTCGCCATCAAACGCGGCGGCTCGGCCGGTGTCACAAGCGCCGCCGGCCCTGGCGGAAACTGCGCCAGAGGGAAGTCGTCGTAACCCACCACCGCCACGTCCTGTGGCACCCGCAGCCCGGCTTCTGAAAGCGCCCACAGCGCGCCAAAGGCACAGTGTCGTTGCCGGCGACCCTCACCGTGTAGGGCACTCGCCGCGACAGCAACGCGCACCATCGACCGGTTGGTCGAGATCGCACAGGCCGCCATCAAGGCGGCCTATCGCTCACCCAGCGGTGACATGGCCCCGGTCTGGGCATGCCATGCCTGCGACGGCGTGGGGGCGGTGGCGGGGCTGTAGCAGCCGGCCGGCCCGGTGCAGAATCCCGCTCGCCGGCTGTCGAAACCGTGCGGTCTCGATCGTCGTGGACGTGATCCCAACTGCCTCCCAGGAGCCACCATGAGCCGAGCATCCGCCGCCAAGCCCGCCAAGAAGTCCGCCGCGCGCCGCGCCCCCGCGCCGCCGGCGCGGCTGGTCGTTTTCGTGGCCACGCGCAAGGGAGCCTGGATCTTCCACAGCGACGCCCGGCGCAAGGCCTGGGTGGCAGACGGCCCGCATTTCCTGGGCCACACCATCAGCCATGTACAGCTCGATCCACGCGACGGCCGCACGCTTCTCGCCGCGGCCAAGACCGGCCACCTGGGCCCGACGATCTTCCGCTCCACCAACCTCGGCAAGACCTGGAAGGAGGCGAAGCAGCCACCAGCCTTCGCCAACCCGGCCGGCGGCCCGCCCGCCCGCTCGGTGGACCACACCTTCTGGCTCACCCCCGGGCACGCCGGCGAACGCGACACCTGGTACGCCGGCACCTCGCCGCAGGGCCTGTTCCGCTCGGAGGACGGCGGCATCACCTGGGCGCCGCTGCCGGCCGTCAACGACGACGCGCAGTTCCGCGAGTGGATGGGCTCGGCGCAGGACGGCACGCCCGACGGGCCGAAGCTGCATTCGATCATCGTCGACCCGCGCGACCCGCAGCACATGCTCTTCGGCATGTCGGGCGGCGGCGTGCACGAGTCGCGAGACGCCGGCCGCAGCTGGTCGACGTTGATCAAGGGCATGGAGGTGGTCGAAGGCATGGACCCCGCCACCGTCACCTTCCACGACCCGCATTGCGTGCGGCTCTGCCCGGGCCAGCCCGATCGGCTGTATCAGCAGAACCACTGTGGCATCTACCGGCTCGACCGGCCCGGCGACACCTGGCAACGCATTGGCCGCAAGATGCCCAAGCGCGTGGGCGACGTCGGCTTCCCGATGGTCGTGCACCCACGCGACCCCGACACGGCCTGGGTGTTCCCGATGGACGCCGCCACCGTCTGGCCACGCACCAGCCCGGACGGGCGCCCGGCGGCCTATGTCACCCGCAATGCCGGCCGGACCTGGCAGCGCCAGGACGAGGGCCTGCCGGAGACCCAGGCCTGGTGGACCGTGAAGCGCCAGGCGATGACGGTGGACGCGCAGGCGGCCCCGGCGCTGTACCTGGGTACCACCAGCGGCGAACTGTGGATCGGGCGGGACGAGGGCGCGCGCTGGTCACTCATCGCCCGCCATCTGCCGGAGATCTACGCGGTGGAAGTGGCGGCGCTGGCGTGAGCTGCGGGGTCGGCCGATGAAGGTGCTGATCCCCGGGGCGCTGCGCTCCTACACCCGCCAGTCACACGTCGACGCTGCTGGCGCCACGCTGGACGCGTTGTTCACCGATCTCGACCGCCGCTACCCCGGCCTGCGCTTTCGCGTGGTGGACGAGCAGGGCCTGCTGCGGCCGAACATGCGTGTCTTCGTCAATGGCATTGGCGTGCGCGAGCTCCAGCATGCCCTGAAACCCGACGACGACGTGGCTGTCGTGCTGGCGCTCAGCGGAGGCTGACCGCACCGGTGGTTGCTGGTGCCTCAGCTGCCCGCGTTGATCTGCAGCCGCCGTTCGACATAGCCCGGGCCGGTGGAGCGGCTGGCATCCGGGCAGGCGGTGGGGGCATTGCATGCCACGGCGTCCAGGGTGTAGACCCGCACGGTCTGTGGCACGCCGGGCGCCGATTCGCCTTCGTTGTAGAGCGATGAGGTGCAGCTCACCGTCACCCGCATGCCCAGGTCGGCAGTGAGGTCCAAGGTCTGGCTGGCGCCGTTGCAACTGGCCCAGCTCCCCTTGAAGGCCTGGTAGAGCCCCCACTCGATGCCAGCGCGCGCGGCCTGTGCGGCACGCGCGGCACCGATCTCCTGGGCACTGCCCATCTGCTGGGCGGTGCTCAGCCGGATCACCGCGGCGGCCAGCGCCGCGAGGAACACCAGCACCAGGATCGCCGCGAGTGCGCCGAAGCCACGCTGGATGCGCAGAGTGCGTGTCATGGCACGTTGCTCACATGGGCGCCGACGACGAGGCTGGCGCTCTCCCCGGAGCGGGTCAGCGTGACCTGCATCGAGACGAAGCCGCTCTGCTGCGTGGCGCCCTGGCTGGGGTCGTAGACGAACCGGCAGGAGCGCACGCCGGTGGCCAGCACATCGCCGCTGCCCGCGCTGGGGCAGCTGGCCGGGTAGCTGGCGACGAAGTCGCGCGTCAGCCGGGTCAGCATGCCCTTGCCGTTGCCCGCAGCGTCGAGCGTGCCGTCGGCGCCCTCACAAACGTAGAACACCGAGCGCCTGGCGGCGGAGACCAGCACGACCCGGTTGCCCTGGTAGCCGGGCGGGAAGTCCGTCGGGTCGACGGTGAGGCGCAGCGCGCCGGCCGTGGCCGCGCCCACGGCGGTGATGCGCGCCCGGTTGGCGCCGCTGTAGACGTCGCCCGGGTTCTGGTTGTCGATCACCACATAGTCGCCAATGGCGGGCGTGACGGCGAACGGCGTCAGCACATCGAACTGCGAAGTGGTGGTGCTGGTGTCCAGCGGTTGGGTGCCGGCGACCTCGGTGTCCTCGGCGCGTCGCAACCGAGCCCCGGCCAACGTGGGCACCAACTCGATGCACTGTGGGCCCGGCGTGCGGATCGAGTTGGGCACCGCAGTGCGCACCTCGTCGCGCATCCGGCGCAGCACCCCGGTGGCCTGGTACGACAGCTCGGCCCGGGTGCGCATCGACAACCAGCTGTCCACAGCCGGCCGCAGGAAGACCGCCAGCGTGGCCGCCAGCACCGCGCCGATCACGATCACCAGGATCAGCTCGACCAGCGTGAAGCCGCTTTGGGGGCGTGGCGGGCGGGCCATCATTCGGAGGCGTAGTCGGTTCGCCAGCCGGTCAGCGCGAAGCTGTCGCTGCCCCGGGTCACCGTGACCGTGATGCGGCGGGCTGCGGCCACGCCGGCCAAGGAGCCCGCGGCCACCCCGACGCTGACCGAGTAGCTGGCCAGCTCGGCGATGGCCACGCCGTCGACCGTGCAGATCTGGCCACTGGTCGCATAGCCCTGGTAGTCGCTCACGTCGTTGTAGGTGTCGCGGGCGCAGCCGGCCGGCGCGCTGTTGCTGGCGGATGCATAGGGCTTGAGCTGGATCTCCTCCATCATCTCCTCGGCGATGGCGAGCATCTGCTGGTGCACCACCGGGTCGGCGCTGCCACGTGCGGCGGTGGAGAACGCCAGCATCACGCCCGCCAGGCCGACACCGAGGATCACGATGGCCACGATCATCTCGACCAGCGTGAAGCCGCCTTGACGCCGATGGAGCGTGTCAGCGGACAAAGCCCGTCTCCCCTGAGATGGTGATGCTGCTGGCGTTGGAAACGGTCAGCGTTCGATTGCTGACGGCGGTGCCCGCCCCGTCGCTGGTGACACGCCCGTCTGGCTGGAAGTACAGCGCACCGGAGGGGGACAACGCGAAGGTCGCCGCCCCGGTATTGGCGGTGAATGCGGCCTGGCCGTCGGGGCCGGCGTAGGCTGTGTCGCACGCCGCTGCGCCTCGCGCACTCGCGATGCGCAGCGTGACGGCGCCGGTCGCCACCTCGGCGCACACCAGGCGTCGGTGTGACAGGGCGGTCTGCCCGGCCAGGCGGAGCGCTGCCAGGGCCTCGTCGCGCGCAGCGTCGTTGCGCAGGCTGCTGCCGGCATCGAGCTTGGGCATCGCCACCACCGCCAGCACGCCGACGACCATCAGGATGGCGATCAGCTCGACCAGCGTGAAGCCGGCCTGCCATCTAGAAGATTTCGCGAACATGGATGGTCTTGCGGGTTTCTGGGCTGTAGATGCCGAACGTGGCGCGCGCCCAGGGGTCGCTCGCCCAGCCGGTGGCGCAGCTGCCGTTGCGTGAGCGCAGCCACGGCATGCCCGCTCCGCTGCTGGCCGGGTGGCCCGCGAGGCACGACTCGTCGGCGCTTCCGCTGCCCAGGTTCAGCGCCAGGTCGACCGTGCCCGTCGCCCCGCTGGAAGGGGCGGCCAGCGTCACGCTGCCCACACCGCTGGCGCTCATGGCGACCGCCGTTGCGCTGGTGGTCCAGGTGCCGGCGCCACCCTGATGGTTGCGCAGGTTCGACAGCGCCACCGAACCGCTCGGGATGCTTGCCGCACCGTACCCGGTGCAGCTGTCGGCGCCGTTGAGCACCCAGGCTTTGCCGCTCCAATACTCCACGCGCAGCGCCAATTGAAGCGCGCTCTTTTCGCTGCCATAGCCGTTGGCCACCAGCAGCCGGCCGCTGCGCAGCGGTGTGGTGCCCTCGGCGTGGCCTACCGAACTGGCGCCGTCGGTGTCTGTGGCCCGGAGCGACAAGGTCTGAGGTTCAGTGAGCTTGTTGGTGAAGCTGTAGGTGGGTGTCGCGCTGGCCACGCCCACGGTATAGCTGGCGGCGGGCACGGTCGCCCCGGCGGTGAAGCTGCCGATCGCCAGCGCACCGGCATCGCTGAGCGTGGTGGCCTTGGCGTAGCTGCCGAAGTAGTTGCTCGTCGTCACACCGGAGGCGTTCTTCGCCGTGACGGTGGTCGGGATCGGCTGGCCGCTGTAGCCGAAGTTGCCTGCCGCGCAGGCCGGGGTCACCGACACATCAAAGTGGTGCGGCCGGAACGGGCCGACGCCGCCGCTGGAGGCGGCCGAACTGCCGCCGGTGGCGACATACCAGCACTGCTTGGTGTAGCCCGGGTCGGGGTCTCCGAAGAGCGCAGTGGTGCACGTGACGTTTCCGGTCCTGCCCGAAAGCATGGCCAGGCGACCGCCACGGCCGAAGTAGACCAGGGCTGTGGCACCGCTGGGCAGTGCGCAGGTGCCACCCTCGTTGGCGCACAGGACCGGCGCGCCAGCGCTCGATCCGGCGGCGGCATAGCCACTGCCCAGGTAGTTGCCGCTGGCCAGCACGGCGCTCAGGTCGCCGCGCCCCACTTCGCTCCACTGGAAGCTGCTGACCGTGGCCGAGCCGCTGGCAAAGCTGCCAGCGCTGCCGCTGAAGCTACCGTCCACGGCGCCGCTGGCTTGCGGCTGCGTGCGCACCCAGCCGAGCGTGACGCCTTCAGAGGACGTCTCGCGGCCGAAGTTGGGTGTGGCCGCTCCGCTGATGTTCTGCGCGGTGACCGTGGCGGAAAACGCCACTCCGGCGATGCGGGTGCCGCTGGCGGCAGACAAGGCGAACGTGTACGGTGCGGCGATGAAGCTGTCGCTGCCCGTCATCGTCAAGCCGGCGTCATTGCCGCTGCCGGTGTAAGTGGCGGCGAGGGAGACCTGGCCGACATCGGCGTACTGCACCGTCGTGCTGGCGGTGCCGGTTGTGTCGAAGGCCAGCGTCACCGCCTGGCTGCCAGCGCCGCAGGAAACGGCTGTGCCACCCACCCGCACCGGCAGCGTGCCGCTGGCCGGGTTCTGGTAGCTGCAGGCGAAGGCGACCGCCTTGCTGACGCTGGCGAAAGCCGGCACGCAGGCGTTGCTGTTGTCGGCCTTCTTGACCGCGCTGACGCTGACGCTCCGTGCGTTGTCAGCCAGATGATGGGGCACGTCGAACAGCAACCCACTGTCCTGCGCCGTGAAGCTGCATGCAGGGCTGCCGAAGGTGCAGGTGGTGGCGCTGCTCGGCGTCGCGCTCAAGCCCGTGGTGCCGAAGCTCACGCTGCCGGCCGAGGTGACCTGCACGTTGACGGTGCTGCTGCTGGATCCTGGAGCGATGCTGAAACCTGCACCACCGGGCCACACCACGCTGGGCGTGCCCGTGGCGGTCAGCGTGCCCGTCAACCCGGTGGTGTTGGGGGTGGCACAGGCGGCGTCCTGGCAGGCCACGACCGTCAGGGTGCTGGGCGTGCAGGTCAGGCCGGTGCCGGTGCCGTGCCGCAGTTCCAGGTGGTGCAGCGGTGGCAGGCACGAATGGGACACGGCCATGTCCGCAGCGATCTCCAGCGCGCTGATCTCGTAGTTGTAGACGTTGACTTCATCGACAAGACCGTTGGCTGACGCGTTTGAGGCGTCGACCGGCGTGGTGCTGCTGCGGTTGTCGCCCACGAAGAGGGTACGCAGGCTGTTGTCGAGCGAGCCATTGGTGGTGCCGGTGGCCACACCAACCTGAACGCCGTTGACGTACACCCGCAAGGTGCTCTGGTTGCTGCCAGCAGCCAGCCTCCACGACACGGCGATGTGCGCCCAGGTGCCCGCCGCGACGGCCTGGGCGCTGGACAAGGCGCTGAGCACCGTGCCGGCCCCGTCCGCGACGCTGAACCGCAGTGCACCCGTGCTCTTGCGTGCCAGGAAGAACGGCCGGCTGGCCGAACCGCTGGCATCGAACAGCGCCGCCTCGGGCGTACTCACCCAGGCGCTGTTGCTGCGGTACCAGAAGCTGACACTGCCGCGCGAGCCGATGGCCGAGTCGACATCCAGTGACGTGTCGATCGCCGAGATCGCTGCGGCCGTGGTGTTGGCCGGGATGTCCGCCCCGCGGCAGACATAGCCGCTGGCGCTGGTCTGGGCGCTGCCCACGCGCACGCCGCCGTGGCCGTTGCCGGTGCTGTCGGTGACTTCGCCCACAGACCCGGCCCAGGCGGCCTCGTCCATGCGGTATTCGGCCAGCCGGGCGGGCGTGCCACTGGGCAGGAACCATCGCACCGCACTGCCATTGGCGTTGTAGCCGCTGTTGTAGGAGTAAAGCGTGTAGTCAGTGGTGGATACCTGAACACCAATGGTGGCGTTGGAGCCGGAGGCGTTGGCGTTGCCGTACTGGTACTTGAACTCGCCGTTCTCGTACAGGATGATCTGGAAGGCGTAGGGCGTGCTGGTGTTGTATTGGTAGACACTGTTCCATGACACCACCACATAGCGGTTCGGGCTGGTGCCCTTCTGTTCCCAGGTGACGTTGCCGGACCCGGCCCGGCTCGGATCCAGGTCCGTCCAGTAGGCCATCATCGTGCGAGCGGTCGCTGCAGCGGTACATCCACTGCGCGCGCCGGCGGTTCCTGCAGGCAGGTTGGTGTTGGCGTAGGTTCTCAGGAATCCGGTGTCCGCACCGAACTGCAATGAACCGTTGGTGAGCACTCGCACCGAGCCGTAGGCCACGCCACCGAAGCTGAAGGTGAAGCCGCCGGTGAAGGTGACCGTGGCCTGGTCGTCGTCGCCGGGGTAGGCGGTGCAGGTGCGGTTCCAGGTGATCGCGTTGGCCGCGGTTTCCCAGGCGAAGCTGTCGCTGCGGAAGGTGTAGGTGGCGGCCAGTGCTGGCCCGGCCAGCAGGACGAGCGCGAAAGCCACCCAGGCGGCCGGCCGTTTCAGGCCGGCGCCGAGGTGGCGCCACAGTGGGGCGAGCAGGCAAGCCGTCACGGCTGCACGCTCAGGTGCCCGGTCAGGTGCCCGCGCGGATGGCGGTGAAGGTGCCGGTCGCGCCGCCAGAGGTCTGCGTCAGCGTGCAGCTTGCCGTGGTTCCGTTGCCGGCACCGATGGCAGCCGCCGTGACGGTGAAGCCGTTCGAGCCGCTCGGCAGGCCGCCTTGCAGCAAGCTGGCCACGTCGTCGCAGTCGTCGACAGCCACGCACTTGTTGGCGGTCACCGTGTGGTTGGTGACCGAGCAACCGCTGTAGTTGAGGTTCATCGCGGTGGTGGCGGCGCCCACGACACCGGCCAGGCTGGAGGCCTGGGCGTCGCTGCGCACGTCGATGAACTTGGGCAGGGCCACGGCGGCCAGGACACCCAGAATGACAATGACGACGATCAGCTCGATCATCGTGAAGCCGGCTTGAACTCGTTTCATGGTGAGACTCCAGGAAGGGATGGGAACGCTAGGGACAGGACGCATCGATCAGCTCGATGCGGGGGGCCGCACCCGGCGATGCCGCCTGGGCGTAGATGAACTCGCAAGCGCCGGCCGTCCCGGCTGGGCCGAGGTGTGCACGCAAAGCGGGCACGCCGTCGATCTGCTCGGGCTGCCACCGGATATCGGCCGTCGACCCCGCCAACTTGAGGGCCATTGCAATGCCCTGGGGTGTCGCAGCCGGCCAGGCATGTACGCCTTCGACGAGCACGCCCGACAGCATCAATTGGTCGCACGAATCCTGTGGCAGAACCTCGCAGCGCCCGTGGAACAGCACGGCGCTGGCCCGGGCGGCGTCCAGAAGCATTTGCAGTCGCGTCTGTCGCGCGGCAGAGCGCGGGCCCTGCACGTACGTCAGCGCGACGGCCAGCAGCAGGCCGACCAAAGCCACCACGATGGCGAACTCGAACCGCGACACGCCGTGCTGCGGCTGGCGGGGCGGCGTGGGCTGCATCGGCATTCATTGCGGCGGTCAGTGGCCGGCGGACGCGGCGCGCCCCAGGTCCCACATCGGCAGGAAGACGCCCAGCGCCAGCACCAGCACCAGCGCGCCCAGGAAGACGATCAGGATCGGCTCGACCTGTTGGCTCAGGGTCTTCAGCTCGTACTGCACCTCGTTGCTGTACAACTCGGCCACTTCGTCCATCAGCTCGTCGATGGCGCCGGTTTCTTCGCCGACGCCGATCATCTGCAACACCACCGGGGTGAAGACGCCTGCCGCCATTGCCGCGCGGACGATGGATTCGCCGCGCTCGACGCTGTCGCGCATGCCGTCGACCCGGCGGGCGATCCAGGCGTTCTCGACCGTCTGTGCCACGGCGGCAAGCGCCCGCTCGATGGGCACGCCGCTCTTCAGCGCCATCGCAAAGCCGCGCGCAAAGCGTGCGAGCATGGCCTTGCGCACGATCTTGCCGGCCACCGGCACCCGCAGCAGGAACCGGCCCCACTGCAGGCGGCCCTCTGGCGTATGCCGCCAGGCGTTCCAGCCGAAGCCTGCGGCCACGAGCGCCAGCCCGAGCAGCCAGCCATACGACACGGTGAAGCGGGAGGTTGCCAGCAGGATGCGCGTCGGCATCGGCAGGTCGGCCCCGAAACTCTCGAAGACGGTGGCAAAGGCCGGGATCACCATCACGTTGATCACACCGATGGCGGCCACCATCGCAGCCATGACGAACATCGGGTAGCGCAGGGCCGACTTGACCTGCTGGCGCATGAACATCTCGAACTCGAGGTGGCGGCTCAGCCGGTCGAAGACCTCGTCCAGCCGGCCGGTCATCTCGCCTACCCGCACCATGGCCACGAAGAAGCCGTTGAACAGGCCGCTCTGCTGGGCGAACGACATCGACAGCTCGATGCCCGATTCGAGGCTGCGCCGGACTTCCGCCAGATGCGCCCGCATGCGGGGGTTCGAGGCTGATTCCTGCAAGCCGAGCAGGGCCCGCAGTATGGGCACGCCCGACCTCAGCAGGGTGTGCAACTGTCGGCAGAACAGCATCAGGTCGACCGCGCCGATCGCCGGTTCGAGCCAGCCGGCGATCACGGCCTTCACCGGCCGGGAGGGCTCGGCCGCGCCGGCCTGGCCGGATTCGGCCTCGATCCGCAACGGTGTCACGCCACGGGCCAGCAGCAGATCGGCCACGGCGCCCGCATCGGCACCCTCGAGGGTGCCGTTGACCGGCCCGGCCGCGCTGCGGCCGGTGTAGGCGAAGCGAATCATCGCGGCATCATTCGTCGAACTGCGTGGCCACACGCATTGCTTCGTCGATGGTGGTGCGGCCTTCGGTGGCCAGGCGAACGGCGTCGCTGCGCAGCGTCAGGCCGCCCATCTGGTGGCGGGCGGCACGCGCGAAATCAGCCGGGTTGCCGTGGTTCATCGTCTCGACGAGTTCCTGCGTCATCTCGACGAACTCGTAGACACCTGTTCGACCGGCATACCCGGTGTCGTTGCAGACCGGGCAACCGCGGCCGTGGCGGAAGCGGTGGCGGCCGACGGAATCGCCCAGTTCCAACTTCAGCCATTCGTGCTGGTGCGGGTCGGGCTCGACCTCGGTGGCGCAGTGCGTGCAGATCATGCGCACCAGGCGCTGGGCCAGCACCATCTGCAGCGACATGGCGACCATGTAGCGCGGCACGCCCATGTCGATCAGGCGCAGCGGCGTGGAGGGTGCGTCGTTGGTGTGCAGCGTGGACAGCACCAGGTGGCCGGTGAGCGCCGCGCGCAGGCCGATCTCGGCGGTGGTCTGGTCGCGCATCTCGCCCACCAGGATCACATCAGGATCCTGGCGCAGCGCAGCCCTCAGCACACGGCCGAAGCCCAGCTCGATCTTGTCCACCACCTGCACCTGGTTGACACCAGGCAGGCGGTATTCAATGGGGTCTTCGACGGTGATGATCTTGCGGCCGGTCGTGTTGAGCGCACTCAGCGCGGCATAGAGCGTGGTGGTCTTGCCGCTGCCGGTCGGGCCGGTGACCAGCACCATGCCGCTTGGCCGGGCGATGGCCCGGCGCAAGGCGCGCGCCACGGCCGGAGGCAGATCGAGCTTGTCGAGCGACAGCAGGCCGCCGTCCTGGGTCAGTAGGCGCATCACCACCGATTCGCCGTGCTGGGTGGGCATGGTGGAGATGCGCACGTCGACCGTGCCGGCGCGCAGCTTGACGTGGAAGCGCCCATCCTGCGGCAGCCGCTTCTCGGAGATGTCCAGGCCGGACATCAGCTTGAGCCGCAGCGCCACGGCGCTGGCGATCTTGGCGTCGGCCTCGGTCTGCACATGCAGCACGCCGTCGATGCGGAAGCGGATGCGCAACGCGCGTTCCTGCGGCTCGATGTGGATGTCCGAGGCGCGCACGCGCAAGGCCTCTTCGAATACCGAGTGCAGCAGGCGCACGACCGGCGCGTCCTCGGTGGTCGCGCTGGCCAGGCCCAGCAGGTCGCCGAACTCCTGCGTCACGCTGGCCAGTTCGCTCTGCAGCGCCTGGGCGTGGCCGGCGATCTCCTCGGTGCTGTGGTAGCTGCGGTCCAGCGCGGCCAGCAACTGGCTCTCGGCGGCCACCGCGAGCTCGATCTCGCGCTTGAGCAGGCGGTTCAGTTCGTCCCAGGCGCCCAGGTCGGTCGGGTCGGCCATCGCCACGCGCAGGCCGGCGGGTGTCTCCTCCAGCGGCAGGGCACGCAGGCGGCGTGCCTGGCCCTCGGCCAGCAGGCGGGCGATCTCGGGCCGGATGACCCGGGTGCCCAGGTCCACATAGGGAGCCCGCAACTGGCGGGCCACGGCCTTGGCAATCTGCGCCTCGGTGACGAAGCCGCTGTCGATGAAGATGCGGCCCAGCTTGCGTCCGGACTGCTTCTGCTCGGCCAATGCCTTGTCGAGCTGATCCGGCGCGATCAACTGCTCCTGGATCAGCAGGTCGCCGAGGCGGATGCGTTCGGGGCGGGCCATGGTGGTCGTGAGCGGCTCAGCGCGACGTGGCGCCGGGGGTCGGCTCGATGCGTGCCGAGGCCGTGGTCGGCCAGTTGCCGCCGTCGCCCTGGATCACGGTCGGCTTGATCAGGATGACCAGTTCGCGCTTGGCGTTCAGGTTGCTGGTCTGCCGGAACAGGCCGCCCACCAGCGGTGCGTCGGAAAGGCCCGGCACACCGCTGCGCGAATCACTGTTCTGCTGCACCATCAGGCCGCCGATGGCGACGATCTGGCCGTCGGCGATGCGCACGATGCTGTCGGTCTCGTTGACCGTGCTCGCGGCCAGCGGCAACCGGTAGCTGCCCAGTGAGCCGAGGTCGATGTTCTTGACCTTTTCGGCCACGTTGCTGATGGCCGGGTGCACATGCAGGATCACCATGCCCTCGGCGTCGATCTGCGGTGTCACGTCCAGCACGATGCCGGAGAAGAACGGCGTCAGCGTCAGCGAGGGCGAGGAGACGTTGTTGTTGCCGCTGGTGGTCGTGGTGGTCTGCACACCGGTGACGAACATTTCGTCGTTGCCGACCTTCAGCACGGCCTTCTGGTTGTTCAGCGTGGCGATGCGCGGGCTGGACAGCACCGACACGTCGCCCTGGGTCTGCAGGAAGTTGATCAGTGCTGCAAAGTTCGGGGCCTGCAACGCAAAGCCGTAGAAGCCGCGGCCGCTGGCCGAGCCCGCCAGATTGCTGCCTGGCGTGCTGCTCACGTCCGGCGAGCTCAGTGCGCCGGTGGTGCCGAGCGTGGTGCCCGCTGCGACGACACCGAACGAGGCCGACATCTTGTCGCCCAGAACCCGGCCGAAGCCGCCCCAGTTGATGCCGGATTGGGCATCCTTGGACAAGGAGACTTCGATGATCTTGGCCTCCAGCATCACCTGGCGTTCGATCGAGATCTGGATGGCCGCGAGGTAGCGCTCCACCTGCATCAGCTCGGTCGGGGTGGCCTTGACCACGACGACGCCGGCGGCGGGGTTCAGCACCACGCCGCGGCCACCGCTGCTGCCCACCAGGGAATTCAGCGAGGCCTGCACTTCGGTCCAGAAGTCGGCGTTGCTGGTGGTGCGCACGTGAGCGCTGTCGTCACGGTTGTTCTGGGCGGAGTTGGGCGAGGCCGGCGTGGCCGGGCTGCCCGAACTGCCGCTGCTGCCGGCGCCGGTGGGGTTCATCGAACCGGTGTTGACACGAAGGTCTGATGCGCCCTGGCGGCGGCCCGGCAGATAGCTGACGCGGAACAGACGCGACTGCACGGTGTTGGGCAGCACCAGCACGCGCTGCCCGGTGATGCGGAAGTCATAGCCGTACAGATCGCGCAGCGACTCCAGCGCCTCCACGACGGTGACGTTCTTCAGGGTGACCGACACGTTGCCGGCCACCTCGGGCGTGACCAGCATGCTGTAGGGCGTGCCGTTGGCGATCTGCATGAAGACCTGCGAGGCCGGCGCGTTGTTCACAGCCAGATCGAAGCGGCCGGCGTCAGCGCCACGTGCCGTGCTGCAGATCGCCACCCAAGCCAGCAGCCCCAGGGCGCGGCGGGTGAGGGCGAGAGTGGATTTCATGGTCGGCGTCCTTGGCGTGATGCGCGATCGGCGGAGAGTGCGGCCAGCGGCCGCTCTGGGCCGCCATCGCGCTTGACGATGGCCGGGTGAATGAGGTTGAGCCGCTCAGTGCGGCCCTTGGCGTCGCGCAGCGTCAAACCGTCGACATCGATCGCGACCACGCGCAGGGCGCCAACCATGTCGCCTGCTTGAACCAACCGGCCGTCGACCAGCGCGCTGGCTTCGCCGCGTGTGCCGACCTGCACCGATTGGAGGCTGGGCGCCGCAGGTGCGGAGGCCGCCGCCATGGCGCCGCGTGCCGCACGGGCCAGGCGGGGCGCGGCCGCGGTGCCGTCGCTGCTGCCGATGGGCCGCGTCGGATCGGCCCATGCAGAGGGCGATTGCGCCTGCACGTCGGCCAGGGCTGCGGCGAGCAGGCACAGGCCAAGAAGGGGGGTGTGGGCGCGCATGGTCACAACTCCAGCCAGGCCCGGTCCAGGCTCAGTGTGTACACCGTCAGGCTCAGTTGGACGGTCGGGTGGCGCTCCACCTTCAGCCGTACCCCGCCCCACAGCAGGCGTGGGCCGGGCAGGTTCTCGAGCGACGAGAGGTAATCCATCAGGTCGCCGTAGGCGCCTTCGACAGTGATCTCGACCCCATGCCGATACAGCGACCCGCCCTCGCCGGCGGCCAACGGCACACTGGCGGCCGACGCGGGGGCGCGGGAATCTTGTGGCGCCAGTGTCTTCAGGCTGACGACCCTCACGCTGTGTTGTTGCGGCAGCATCCGCTGAAGCAGGCCAACCATCTGCCCAGGGCCGATCAGGCCCGCCTGGGCCTCGGCCAGCGCCTTCGCGCCCTCGGTTGCGCGCTGGCGCCGTTGCGCCACCTCGGCTTCCAGAGCCCGGCGCTCGGCGTCGCCCAGCACGCGCCGGTGCTCGGACTCGTCGGCCAGCGCTTTCTGGTCAGTCTGGGCCGCAGCCAGCAATTGGCTGGCGGCCTGGAACTCGCGGAATGCAGGGGTCAGCCACAGGCGGTCGCCGGCCAACAAGGTGAAAGCGGCCAAGGTCAGCAGCAGCAGCATGCGTTCCCGCCGGGGCCGGGCGTCGAAGCGGCGCGCCAGGGCGCGGCCGCGTTGGCGCAGGGCGAACAGGCGGTCCTGCCAGTCCATCAGCGCATGCCTCCGGGGTTGTCCGGGCCGGCGCCGCCCAGCGTGAACGCGGTGTGCCCCTCGCCCTGGGCGAGTTGCAGCCTGCCGAACTGGCGGCCCTTGAAACTGGGTTCCTGGTTCAGGTGCGCCAGGTAGCCCGGCAACAGAGCGGCGTCGCTCATGCGGCCCTGGATCTCGATGGCCGAGCCAGCGGCCGTGACGCTGAAACCCGTGATCCAGACCGAGGGCTGGCTTTGGCGAGACAGGGCACGGAAGTAGGGCGTGTAGCCTGTGTCGGAGCGCTGCAGGTGTTCGTCGACCTGGGTCTTCACCCGGCGTTGCATGGCCTCCAGGGCCTGCAGCCGCTGCCGCTCTGCAACAAGGCGCTGGATCGTGTCGGCACCGCCAGGGTCCCGGGCTTCGAGCTGGGCGCGTTGCTGCGGCAGTTGTTGGGACAGTGCCAACGCATCGGCCTGGCGCTGGTGGGCCCAGACGTTCAGGCCGGCCCCGAGCAACCACGCACCCGCCAGCGCGCCGCCGGCCGCCCACAGGCCCTGCCGGGCCGCCCAGGTGGGCACGGAGGGGCGCAGGGCGGCGGGGTCGAGGTTCAGGTCGGCAGGTGCTTCGGCATCCTGCGTGCCCAAGGGCTGGCGAAGGGCCGCACCGATGGCCAGCCAATGGTCGGCCAAGCCGGTGTCGGGTGCCAGGGGGCTGAGGTCCAGCCGCGCCGCCATGTCGGCCACCAGCACCGGCACATACAGAAGCTCGCGGGCATGATCTGCAAATTCGTCGGCGCCCGGCCCCGGCAACACATCCAGGCGCTCCAGGCCCACTTGGCTGAAGACCCGGTCGAAGCCATCCAGCGTGCGCTGCAGTTCAAGGCCCGCGCGCTCCATGGCCTGGGTGCGCGTGCCTGTGTCGCCGTCGGGCGCCGTGAGTTGGTCTCTGGTGACGTCGATCTGGCGCGACAGCAGCAGCGAGCCGGCCACGGTGACCACCAGCGTGGCGTGGGTGCTGCCCAGGTGCAGCAGGGCATGCCCGCGCCCCGGGCTCGCCAGCATCCGGCTGAGATTGCGCAGCGCAGTCTCCGCGACATCGACAGCCTCCCACGACCAGCCTGCGTCTTCTCCGGCCTGCCGCAGGCTGGCGCGCTCGGCGGCCGGCGCGGCGAAGACCATCAGGTTGCGTTGATGGCGCGGGCCGGCCTGGCTGGGCATCTCCAGCAGGTCGATGGCGGCCCCGTCGACAGCGAAGTCGACCTGCTCCTTCAGCCGCCAGCGCAGGGCATCGCGCCACTCCTGTGGCGGCAGATCGGGTTTCTCGGCCTGCAGCACCTGGTAGCGCCCGCGTTCGAGCAGCGCCACAGCCGGCCAGCGCCCGCGGGGCGAGGCCCGCCACGCTCTCCTCAGTTGCGAGCTGCCAGTGGGCCGCGGCCCTTCGGAGTGCAGCCACCGCACACAGGGGCGCTCCCCCCCCTCCACCAACGCGAGGCGAAGGTCAGGCCCCTGCGAGACGCAGGAGACCCAGACGGTGGTGGAAGCGGCAAGGGACACGACAGCGGTGCAAACGGAGTAGATCCAGTTGCGGATGGTCGGCCCCAGGGCCCCAAGCCCAACGGCGAAAAAACGTGGTGATCAATCCCCAGTTCGCCCAATGAATGAGCGAGCGCAAGTCGTCATCGACCGGTGCCTTGGGGGATAGGCCTGCACCTGTGACCAGGGAGGCGACGGCGTGGCGCCGTGGCGCCCCCGGCAGGAATCGAACCTGCATCTGAGACTTAGGAGGTCCCCGTTCTATCCATTGAACTACGGCGGCGTGGGGGCGGATTTTGGCATGCGCCCGCACAATGGCCGTTCACCGGGAGCCCGCCATGACCTTCACCTCCACCGCCGGCGCTGTCGGCCTGATCGGCATCGGTGCCATGGGCTGGCCGATGGCCTTGAATCTGCACCGGCGCGGGCTCGCGCCGATGGTGCGCGACATCGATCCCCAGGCCGTGGCCCGCGCTGTCGGGCAGGGGTTGGCGGTGGCCGAGTCGGCGGCGGCCTTGGCAGCGCGTTGCGCGGTGCTGGTGGTCGTGGTGGTGGATGCGGCGCAGGTCGACGAGGTGCTGTTCGGCCCCGACGGTGTCGTGCAGGCCCAACCGCCAGCCGGTGCGCCGCAAACCGTGCTGCTGTGTTCGACCATCGCGCCTGAGGACACCGAGCGCTTCAGCCTGCGCCTCGCCGCACATGGCCGCGCCACCGTGGACGCGCCGATCTCCGGCGGCCCGGCGCGCGCCGGGCGGGGCGAGTTGTCGATGATGGTGGCCGCGGCGCGCGAAGACCGCGAACGGGTCGATCCCCTGCTGGGCCTGATGGCCAGCGTCGTGCACGATGTGGGCGAGCGGGTGGGTGATGCGGCCCGTGTGAAACTGGTGAACAACCTGCTGGCCGGCATCAATCTGGTGGCGGGGGCCGAGGCCATTGCGCTGGGCCGCCGGCTGGGGCTGGACCCGAATCTGCTGCTGAAGGTGATCAACGCCAGCAGCGGCGGCTCGTGGATCGTGGCGGACCGCATGCCGCGTGCGTTGGCGGGCGACTATTCGCCGCGCGCCCGCGCCAGGATCCTCGCCAAGGATCTGCGCCTGGCGGTCGCGATGGCGCAGCAGGCCGGGGCGGCCACGGCATTGGGCGACCAGGCGCTGGCGGTGTTCTGCGCCACCGTCGCAGCCGGGCGCGGCGACGAGGACGATGCCTCGGTGCTGCGCACCCTCTACCCTGATTTCTGAGCGGTGCGCGGCCGGCGGCCGTGAAGGGCGCCAGGGTGCTCGTGCCCACCGGGCAACGCGGGCCGGTCCAGGCCACCCTCGCTGAGCCCCTTCAGGATCCCGCAGTCGGCGCCGGCGCGGGCGGTGCGGCATTGCGAGCGCAACTCGCGCAACTGCACGGCGAGGCCCTGCAACTCCTCGATGCGGTGGGCCACATGGCCGATGTGCTCGTCCAGAAGGCTGTTGACGTCGCCGCAGTCTGCGGCCGGCGCGTCCTTGAAGCGCAGCAGCGCGCGGATCTCGTCCAGCGTCATGTCCAGCGAGCGGCATCGGCGGATGAACGTCAGCCGCTGGGCATGGGGCTCGCCGTAGAGGCGGTAGTTGCCTTCGCTGCGGCCGGGTTCTGCGATCAGGCCCTCGCGCTCGTAGTAGCGGATGGTCTCGACGGCGGTGCCGGTGGCGGCGGCGAGTTCACCGATCTTCATCAGGGGCATCGCTTGACTCTACACCTGCTACAGGGTTTTCAATGGCGGCATGGAGACCACTGAAACCCGCTACCGCATCCCGGCCATGGACTGCGCCGCCGAGGAGGCCGAGATCAGGCACGCGCTGGGGCGCCTGCCGGGCATCGACCGCCTGCGCTTCGACCTGGGCCGGCGCACGCTGGCCATCGGCGCTGAGCCTCAGGCCCTGCCGGCGGCCCTGGATGCTCTGCGGCGAATCGGCTACGAGGCCCAGGCGCTGGGTGGCGCTGAGGCCGCCCCAGAGCCGGCCTGCGAGGGAGCCTGCACGCTCACCCATCAGGCAGGCCACCACGCTGGCCATGACCATGACCATGACCACGGTCACGGCGACGCGCATGGCCACGCCCCTGGAGACGCAGCGGCTCCGACGGAACTGCCGCGCCTGGGTGCCGCGCTGTTGCTGGCCACCGCCGCCGAGGCGCTGGCCTTTCTGGTGCCGCAGGCGATGCCGGCCGCACTGGCCGGGATGGCTCTGGCCGCTGTGGCCATCGCGCTGGCGGGCTTCGGCACCTACCGCAAGGGCCTGGCCGCGCTGCGCCACGGCCGGCTGAACATCAATGCCCTGATGACGGTGGCGGTGACCGGCGCCTTCCTGGTCGGCCAGTGGCCGGAGGCGGCGATGGTGATGGCGCTCTATGCCATTGCCGAACTGATCGAGGCGCGTTCGGTGGACCGCGCTCGCAATGCCATCCAGAGCTTGCTTGCGCTGGCGCCGGAGGAGGCCGAGGTTCAGCAGGCGGGCGGCGGCTGGATGCGGCAGCCCGCCAGCCGTGTGGCGGTGGGTGCCGTGGTGCGTATCCGGCCGGGTGAGCGGATCGCGCTGGATGGCACCGTCACCACCGGCCAAGGTGCCGTCGACCAGGCCAGCGTCACCGGCGAGAGCATCCCGGTGGACAAGGGCCCGGGCGACGAGGTCTATGCCGGCACCGTCAACCAGGCCAGCGGGCTGGAGATTCGCGTCACCGCCACCGCGTCGAAGAGTCCCTCGCGCCACTCACCGACCGCATCGGTGAACGGATCGCGCACAGCCCACTCGCCCCGGTTGGTCGCACCGTCACCGCGACGGAGCTCGGAGTGCTGCTGGGCTGGTTCTCCCAGCGCGTCCTCGGCCAGTACGACTTGCTCGGCCAGCATGCCGTCAATCGAGCCCCCCAGGGCATTAGCGTGATAGATCTCTTGAATGCCGCCGTTGAGCCAGGTCGGGAAGAATGAAGCAGCCACACGATCACCAACTTT
>CAYJEC010000010.1:0-19117 GCA_964369025.1 uncultured Ideonella sp.
TACTCGGGCTATCGCCACGGGCAAAGCCCCGGCACACACACCTACCCTTCGGTGCAGGAGATCCGCGAAGACCTCGGGATCCTGGCGCGAAACTGGTCACTGCTGCGCCTGTATGACTGCAGCACGCACGCCGAGAGGGTGCTGCAGGTGATCCGTGAAGACGCGCTCCCGTTCCAGGTCATGCTCGGGGCGCACCTGGGCGCTGAGATGAACAACTTCGGCTGCCCCTGGGGAGCCTCCCACACCGAAGAACAGCTCCAGGCCAGCCGGCTGGAGAACGCCGCCGAAATCGAGCGCCTGGTGGCCTTGGCCCAGCGCTACGAGCACGAGGTGTTTTCGGTCGCCGTCGGCAACGAGGCCACGGTCGACTGGACAGACCATTTCGTGCCGGTGGATCAGATGATCGCCTATGTGCGCAGCGTGAAGTCCCGTGTCAGGCAGCCCGTCACCTTCTGCGAGAACTACGTGCCCTGGCAGCACAAGTTGCGCGACCTGGTGCCGGAACTTGATTTCATCTCGCTGCACACCTACCCCGTGTGGGAGTACAAGCACATCCACGAGGCCTTGGACTACACCAAGGACAACGTGGCCAGCGTGACCTCGCTCTACCCTGACAAGCCGCTGGTCATCACCGAAGCAGGGTGGTGCACGGCCAGCAACGGGCGCGGCATGAACGCCGAGCACGCGGTGCAGGAACTCCAGGCGATCTACTACCAGGACCTGATGGACTGGACCCGCGAAGCCGGGTTGCTGTGCTTCGTCTTCGAAGCCTTCGACGAGCCCTGGAAAGGCTCCCCCGACCCGCTGGAACCTGAAAAGCACTGGGGCCTGTTCACCGTCGACCGCCGGCCCAAGCTGGTGATGGAGGCGCTGTTCCCGGAACGGATGGCCAGCCCAGCGGTCGCATCACCCGGCTGATTCGTTGCGCGGGCCAGCTGTTCGACGCCGTTCGCTGGACTGTGCTGCCCTCGACGACGCAGGGTTGTCCGTGGCCCCGACATGATCGGGCCGCCGGGCCATGCCGGTATGCACCAAATAGACTTGGCCACCCGCGCCCGCTTCGTTCTGGAAGCGGTCGAGCACTTTGGTCAACTCTTGCTTGAGCAGGCTGGCTTTGGATGCACTCAGACGCAAGATGCGCCAACTGTCCAGCGGTGGCATCCCGGCGCCGCGCCTTGGGACCATCCGGCCTGAAACCCGCCCCTGGGTGTCCAGCCAGAATTCCATGCCCTCGGCGTTGGCTGCAACATCGCGGGCGATGGCGCCCTGGAGCTCCTTTGCCAGGCCATGACTGAACGGCACGGGCGTCACGTCGCATGGGATGAAGTAGCTGTCTCCGGCGCACCGATAGAGCTTGATCTTGCGCCCAGCGCGTGGGCGTTCTCCGACCACCTCCAACAAGCCCAGCCGGTGGAGCTTGGTCACGGCGTGGTGGAGCCGCTTCAGATCAATGGCCAGCTCGGCGGAAACCTCGGCAATGCTTCGCGCCTGCCCAGCGAACTGCAGCAGGATCCTGCGCAGATGCGACTGGGTGAAGACCGCCGCAGCGCGGGGATCGCGAATGGTGAACTGCCTACTCCGAGAATCGTGTTGCATGTTGAGTAGAGGCGATCGTACGCTTCCTGCGTCGCTTTCGATCGGGGTTTGCATGAGGTTCTTGGCATTGAGTTTGGCACTGGTTGGCAGCGCGCCGGCACTCCCCGCCGAGGGGTCGCTCCAGCGTGACCTGGGCTCGTGCGCGGCGGAGCAGTCAAAGCTGGCGCCCTTCAACGGGTTCATCTCCGCAGGTGTGGGCGATGCTCGGTTCGAGCAAGCCAGCGGGTTCGCCGATGCACGCGGAGTGGTCCCGATCGCCCGCAACACGCCCTTCCGCCTCGCCTCGGTGGGCAAGCTGTTCACACAGGTGGCGATAGGCATGCTGGTCGACGCCGGCAAGGTCAGGCTCGACGAATCGGTCCGGCGTCACTTGCCCGAGTTGCCAGAGAGGTTCGCGCCCATCACGATCGCGCTCCTGCTCGAGCACCGGTCTGGTGTGACACCGATGACGCACCTCGAAATGGATGACGACCCGGTGATGGCTGGCGCGAGGACAGCGCGCGATCTTGTTGCGCTGGTGGCGGCCAAGCCCCTGAGCTTTGAGCCCGCCAGCCGGTCGGAGTATTCCAATGGCGGCTATCTGCTGCTGGGTGCCGTGATCGAAGCGGCCTCGGGAAAAAACTACCGCGACTTTGTGGCCCAGCAGATTTTCGCGCCCCTGGGCATGGGTTCGTCGGGCTTTGAACCTGGTGCGAATGCAGCGGTGCCGATGACTCGGCTGACCGGGCCGGGGCAGCCGCCGTCTGCCAAGCCGCAACCGCGCATTGAGTTTGCGGCCCTGAAGGCGTCCAGCGCGGGCGGTGCCCTGAGCAGTGCGGCCGACATGGAGGCCTTCGCCAGGGCATTGATCGGTGACAGGCTATTGACTGCCTCGACGAAAGCCGCTGTGTTTCCTGTGCGCTCGCAGCCGTGGCGTGCGGGCCAGGCCGGAGGCGCACCAGGCAGCAATACCGGCTTCTGGGTCTACCCTGACCGCGGCGCTTGGCTGGTCGTGCTGTCGAACCTCGATCCGCCTGCCGGTGAATTGATGGGTAGCGCATTGAGCGCGGTGGTGGCAGGCCAGGCTTGCAAAACGCTGGCTCCGCGCGCTATGCCCTTTCCTCCGCAGGGCGGCTAGGGCGTCTGGCAGCCTGCATCGAGCAGGCTGCGCAGGACCGGCCTCAACCGAGCGACCTACCCGAGGTACTTCGCCCGCTCGTTCTTGTCCCACAGCCCCCACCGCGGCGCGCAGTGATGAGGTGGGCGCCGCTGGGCTCGGTAGATTCTTGGGGTCAGCGTGCGGGTTGCGGCGCGGGCAGAGGCTTGCTGTCCAGCCCGTAGCGGATGGGCGTTGTGCGCAGGCCGCGGGCGTCGTACTGCAGTTGCTGCGCCACCATGCCGGCCATTTCTGGAGGGAGGCCCGGCGGCGAGGCAGGGCGGCCCAGGCCGTCGAAATAGTGCGCCCACTCCAGCCGGCTGCCGTCGGCGCTGTAGCTGAGCCGGACCTCATAAAGCAGTTCACCCTTCATGTTGCGGCCCTGCTGGCGCGTTTGGTTGCCGTGGGCGTCGTACTCGTAGGTCATGGGCCCCTCCAGCCCGGCACTGGCGCGGTCCTCGCCCTGCTCGCCGAAGCCGCGCAGCATGCGCGCCTGCCCCAGGCCGTCGTACACATGCTCACCCATGGCCAGCATGGGCGCGTTGCCGTTCTTGGGCCGTCGCTGTGTGTCGTAGACCTGCCAGCGCACGAAGTTCAGCCAGGGGTCATAAACGATGCGATCGACCGCCGAACCCGAGTCCGTGGCCACCAGCTGGCCCTGGGCATCGATGTTCAGCATGGAGTCCAGCAGGTCGTCATGGCCGAACTCAAGGCGTACGCGCTGGAACGGAAAATCAGGCCGCAGTGGCGCCAACGTGCCGTCCAGCTTGAAGCGCGTCTCGATGACCACGCCCGGCTCGACGTGCTCCCAGGCATAGCTGTGCACGCCCCAATACCCCTCCACGGGTTGGCCGTCCTTGTCGAAGTAGTGCAGCGCACTGCGGCGGCCTTTTGCGTCCAGCGTGAACTCCATGCGCCAGACCGGGCCGTGCGCTGGCGTGCGATCCCCCGCCTCGTTGTAGAAGCTGCGAATCTCCTTGCCTGAAACGTACTCGATCCGCACTTGTGGAGCCCACCAGAAGAAGCCTTCGAAGCTGCCGGGATTGCGCGTGACCTTGTCGCCCACGGCCCGGCGCACCTCGATCAAGCGGCCTTGGTCGTCATAGCGGAAGCGGTGATGCAGGTGGGTCTTGGCCTGCTCGGCGCTGATTTCGGAGCGGCCGCGCAGGTCCTCGATGGGAGATTCACGGAACACCATGTGGCGGTGGTACTGCAGGCGCTCGGCCGACTCACCGCTGGCCAGGGCCAACGCTGTGAGCAGAAAGAGAACGGGGCGTTTGAAGTTCATGGCTGGCGGTGGACAAAGATCTCAGGATTGCGGGGCGGCGGCTTGAAGCTCTTGGATGCGCGCCTCCAGACCGCGCTGGTAGCGCGGATCCGGATTGGGCGAGCCCTCGGACTTGATCTGTTCGAGCAGGCGAAGCTGGGCCACGCGCAGCGCGTCGTCGTTGGCGGGGAGCACCACGTCGGGTTGCACACCCACACGCTCCCAGTTCCCGCCGGTGGCGGGGCTCGCTGAACGGCCATGGGGCACGAAGAGGCTGAAGTGCGCGCCGATCTTGTGCATGCCACCGGGGTGGGCGCCGCCGCCGCTGGGCTGGCCGGCGATCCGCACTCGCTTGAGTTGCTGCAGGTTGTAGGCAAATCCCTCGGCGGCCGAGAAGCTGAATGGCGAAATCAACAACCAGACCGGCTTGTCGTACTGCAGCCCCACGCGTTCGGTGTGGAAGGACTCGCGCGACTCGCCAAAGGCGGTGCGCCAGACCATGTCGTTCAGATGCACATGAGGCTTCAGGAAGAAGCTGGAAAGGTAGGCCACCGTTTGGGGGTAACCGCCACCGTTGTGGCGCAGGTCGATGATCAGCGCCTCGGTGTCGGCCAGCAGAGCCATGGCGGCGTCCAACTTTGGTCTGGCCTGGCTCTGCTCGGAGAAGGCGCGCAGGTCCAGATAGCCGAGGTTGCCGGGCAGGCGCTCCACCTTGCTCACCCCCTGGTTGACGAAGAGGTTGTGCCGGCGTTCGTCCTCGGCGGTGCCCCCGGTGACAGAGAGCTTGGCCGGCAGCGGGGTCGGGCTGTAGGCCACACGCACATGGCGGTCCTGTGTCAGCTCTTCCAGCACCTGACCCAGCACCTGCGCGTAGGCTGGGGCGTCCGGCGCCGCGTCCAGGCGTGTCCGCTGGGCCTCCAGCCGCTCGGGCAATCGGTCCAGGCGATCGGGCAGGATGTAGCGTTGCTGCAGGGCTTGCACCGCTGCTTGCTCGATGGCGGCGCGGGTGCCGGCGTCCAGGGCCTGAGCCTGAGCCTGAGCCGCGCACGTCAGCAGCAGGCTGGCCAGCGCCAGGCGGCGAAGTGGGGTGGTGGTGCGCATCGGGACTCCGGTGTGAGAGGTCGCGCGTATCTTGGGGAATTGCTTGAGCAGAAGCGGGGAGTCTCGAAGCCCTCCGCGGCGTTGCCAAGTCGCCTGGGGCAGATACCCGCCACGCTGTGCCGGAACGCCGCTTGCCCATGCTCACGAGGGCGCCAGGACGCGCACCTGCGCCAAGCCTTCGCTGCTGGCGGATCTGAAGTTCTGATGAAACCGGCGCGCTTCAGGCCGTCAGAACAAGGCGCGCACCTGCGCAATGTGGCGCTCGCTCACCGGCAGGCTGCTGCCATCCAGCAGTTGGGCGTTGTACACACCGTCGCCTTCTACGCTGACGCCGGTGATCTGCCCGGGTCGCACCAGCACAGAGCGGTGCACGCGCAGGAACTCCCCGGCTGGCAGGCGGGTTTCCAGTGCGCTCAGCGTGGCGCGGTGGAGCAGACGCCGCCCATCGCGCAGGCAGAGCTCCACGTAATTGCCGGCCGCACACAGCCGGGTCAGGTCCTCCACTGCCACGCGCTCCAGTGCCCCCACCGAGCGCACCACCACCTGCTTGAGCTCCGGCGGCCCTGCGTGTTGCGCTTCGGCCGCTCGCTCGCGCACAAAGGCGCTAAGGCCCTCGGCCTGCAGGGCCTGCTGGCGTTGCTTCAGCAGGCCCTCGGCGTGCGCCAAGGCATGGGCCAGGCGCTCGTCATCCACGGGCTTGAGCAGGTAGTCCACCGCCTGCACCTCGAAGGCCGCCAGCGCATGCTCGTCGTGCGCGGTGACAAAGACCACCAGCGGCGGCTGCGCCATCGCGGCCAGCTCGGCAGCAAAGGACAGGCCGTGCTGGCGCGGCATCTGGATGTCCAGCAGCACCAGATCGGGCGGGCTTTGCACCATCAGCACGCGAGCCTCGGCAGCGCTGGCGGCCACTCCGCTGACCTGCCAGTGGGCCAGCTCGGCCAGCGCCAGCTGCAAGTTGCTGCGCGCCAGCGCTTCGTCGTCAACGATCAGCACGCTGGGCATGGTCGTCCTCCCGGGCCGCGTCCAAGGCGGCGTCCAGATCTTCCAAGGGCAGGCGCAGGCTCAACTCGAAGCGCAGCGCGGTCACGTCGGTGTTGATCAGCGCACGATCGCCAAACAGCACTTGCAGGCGCTCGCGTGTCTTGGCCAGGCCCAGGCCGTGGCCACTCATCAGGCTGGCGGCCTCGCAGCGCGGGTTGCTGAGCGCCAGCAGCAGGCTCTGCTCCTCGCGCCGCAGCACCAGGCAGAGGGCGGCCGCCTGGCCTGGTTCTGCTGCTTCGAGGCCATAGCGCACCGCGTTCTCCACCAAGGGCTGGAGCAGCAACGGCGGGCAAGCCCAGCGCGCCCAGTCGCCGTCTCCCACCCGGGCATCCCACTGCAGGCTGTCGCCAAAGCGAAGGCGCTGCAGGGCCACGTAGTCTTCGACAAAGCGCAGCTCGTCGGCCACACTGACCCAGCGCTGCTGGCTGGCACGCAGCGCGTAGCGCAGCAACTCGGAAAGCCGGCTGAGCGCCTGCAGGGCCACACCGCGCTCGGCCCCTCTCACCAGGGCGGCGATGCTGTTGAGTGTGTTGAACAGGAAGTGCGGCTCCAGTTGGCCCTGCAGCAGGGTCAGGCGAAGGCGCAGGTTGTCGGCCTGAGTCTGCAAGTTGAGCTGTTGCTGGCGCTGCATCTGGCGCCAGTAAGCCCAGCCCAGTTGCGCGGCCAGTGCGCCGGACGAACTGATGGCGTCGATCCACACATTGAGGGCCGGCCACGTGGCCAGCGCTTCCGGAAAGCGCGCGACCGGCTTGCCCTGTTGCAGCATCTGGATCAGCACCACCAGCGGGGTCGAGATCAGCAGATAAAGCGGTATGGCCGCCAACGCCACAACCGCCACACGGCGTGGCCGCTGCAGCGCCTGCGGGTAGGCCTGCAACACCAACGCGATCAGCGCCGTGAAGCACATCTGCGGGATGGTGGTGGGCCAGAACCGGGCCAGCATGCCCAGCACCGTGGCCGCTTGACCGGCTCGCTGACCGTCCAGAACAGCGCTCACCGCCAGCGCCAGGGTCAGGAGGCTCCAGAACAACAAGCTCCCGCACACGGCCAACAGCACGCCCTGGCGCGTCAGGCCGCCGGCGGGTTCGGCCGCTGCGGCGGGCGCAAGAGAAAACGGGGGCATGACCCGAACTGTAGGAGCGCTGGCCGTCGCGCGGTCGACCGGCTGCGTCACCTCGCCGGGCTTTCGTCCCAAATTCACGCCGGTGGTGCCCACTCGCGTCAGCATCGCGCCCCATGGCCTTCCCCTCCTGCCTTTTCGCCCTGCGCCGCTGCGCCCTGGTGCTGGCCTGCACCCTGGCGCTGCCGGCTGCCGCGACCCCATCTCAGGCCACCACTGAGGCCACTGCTCTGGCGACCGCGCCGGTTGACGGCAGCTGGACGCTGCCGCTGAGCGAACTGGAGGCTCTGATGCGCCGCGAACTGTTCGACCCCAGCCTGCTGAACAGCCCTGCCTACGCCGCATTGCGCGCCGAACTGCAGGCCCTGTTGGCCGCCGGCGTGCAGCGCAAGTCCTTCGTCCAGGCCTTCAATGCCGCTTGGCGCAAGGGCCCCAGCTCGCATGTGCACCTGCAGCCCGCCTCAGTCAGCGCCACCCAGTTGGCCGATCACTTCGACGAGATGAGCGCCGGCCCAGAGGCCGTTCAGCTGGCCTGGAAGGGCGACGCCGCTGTGCTGGCCGTCCACACCTTCATGGGCCGCGACACCGAGGCGGCGATCACCGCCGCCTACCGCGAGATCACGGCCAGACCAGCACGCGCGCTGATCATCGACCTGCGGCGCAACCAGGGCGGCGCGCTGGCTGTGGCGCCGCTGGTTGGCCACCTGCTGGCACAGCCGCATGACGGCGGTGTATTCATCTCGCAGCGTGGCCATTCGGCCGGTTCGCCGGAGCGGCCTGCGGTGGAGCGGCTGCCGCCCTGGCGCGGCAGCACCTTGCGCGAGTTCTGGGCTGATGTGCAAGCTGCGCCATACACCCGGCTGCGCTTCGAGCCGCGCTCCCCACACTACGCAGGGCCGGTTTACGTGCTGGTCAGCACGCGCACCGCCAGTGCGGCCGAACTGGCCACCGACGCCTTGCTGGGTTCGGGCCGCGCGCAGGTGTTCGGCGAGCGAACGGCCGGCCAGATGCTCTCGCAGAAGCCCTTCGACCTGCCCGAGCAGCTGATGCTCTTTGTACCGGTGGCCGACTACCACGCCTGGCACAGCGGCCGCATCGAGGGCCGAGGTGTCACGCCCACCCGCACGCTTCAGGCCGATCTGGCGCTGGACGCCGCGTTGACCGAGATCGCACGCCAAAACTCCCCAACTCCTGAACGGACGCCATGAAAACCTGGATCCTCAGCCTGGCCCTTTTGTCCAGCATCCCGCTCGCCTTCGCGCAGGCTCCCCGTCCCAGCCTGGCCGAACGATCGGCACAGACCGAGGTGATCGCCAAGCTCTACTTCGACGCTTACATCGCCCGTGATTGGGACCGCCTGGAGCCGTTGCTCGACGAACAGATCCGCTTCGACGACGCCACCGCCCATCTGGTGTTCGGCGCCGTTGGCAAACAGGGCAAGGCCGTGCTGATGAAGGCTTTCCGTGAGACTTACGCCAGCATCCGCGACATGCGCTTCCATCCGCAGAGCCAGTTCGCCTCCGGCGAGCACATGGTCTTCGTGGGGGAACTGGAGTGGAGCATTGGCCTGCCCGACGGTCTGACGGTAGGCAACCGCATGCCCTTTGTGGTGCGGCTGCAGGTACGCGACGGCAAGGTGCTGGAGCACCAGGACACGGCGGATTACAAGCCCTTCATGGAGGCACTGCGAAAGGCGCGTGCGGCAGGCAAATCGTAGGCGAGCCCGGCAGACGATGGACCTCACGGGACAACAGCCTGTCGACGAGCGACGCCCCGAGCGTCCTACCCGGGGTACGTTGCCTGCTCCAACCACCTGGTCGGGCTGATCGGCTGGGTGAACGGGTGCACTACCTAACCTGGCGGATGCCCGGCGACCATCTCCTTTCCTGAGAATCGACGCTGACTCGTTGCCTCCTCGCGGATGAAGCGATCGGCGTTGGCCGAATCGGCTCGTTGAAGCGGGAGTGTCGGAACACAGAGTCTCAGGAGTTGCTTCGCCACTGTTGGCGTACCTTCCCGAGAAAGGCCGCTCGGTCAGCACGCATGGTTCGCACGACGGCTGCAGGCGCATCCGTCTTCTCGTGGCGCGCGGACCAGATGACAAGTTCAACCAGCACAGGTGCCAGATCGATGCCCTTGGCAGACAGGCGATATTGAAAGCGACGCGCATCCTCCGGGTCGCGACGCTTCTCGATGATGTTCGCGTCCTCCAGCTTGCGCAGCCTGTCTGCCAGGACGTTGGATGCGATACCTTCGCCACCCATTTGGAAGTCTTTGTAGGTCCGGCGATCCTTGAACATCAGGTCACGGACGATCAACAACGACCATGCGTCGCCCAGAAGCTCGAGTGCGATGCTGATCGGACAACCTGACCTGTGGTGACGATGCGTGGCGGACTTGGCCATGGAATCGATGATCGCATATCACTTGCCAATCGCAAGTTAATTGCTAGACTTCGGCACCTTGCAGCCAGCAAACCGCGCCGGCTGCCCCTGCGGAGGTCGACATCATGCGCAAGTCCTTCTGGCTGGCTGTCCTCGCCTACCTGGTGCCGACGTTTCCGCTGGGCTACTTCTGGCATCTGGTCACCTTTGCCGATCGCTACCATCGGCTCGACATGTACCGGGATGAAGTGATCATCCCTTTGGGCCTGGCCTCGATGGTGATCCAGGCGTTGATCTTTGCGTGGGCCTATCCGCGGCTGTTCCCGGTCACCCGCGTGCCATGGCTACGAGGCGCGATCGGCTTCGGGTGCATCTTCGGCGTCATGGCCTGGTCGTTCGTGGTGCTGCCGGTCGCGGCCAAGTACCGCATGGCGTCGGTGCAGGACTTCATCGTGCTGGAGACCTGCTTCACGGCGCTGCAATTCGCCGTCGTCTCGCCGCTCATCGCCTTGGCCTTCCGACTCCAGCCCAGCCTGAGCCACTGACGCCATTGCCTCTTGTCACCCCGCGAGCCTTCGCCGCCGTCGTTGGACCGAGGTGGGTGGCAGAAGCGGGTGGCTCGTATCCTGAGCGTCGAGCGCCGACAGTCGTTCACGCAGGCGCCCCACCGCAAAGTCGATGAAGGCGCGGGTCTTCATCGGAAGCCGCCCTTGGCTCGGGTAGATCAGGCTGGCCGGCACGGCAGGCGGCTCCTCGTCGATCAGCACACGGGCGAGGCGGCCGTCCCGCAGGCCATCAGCCACTTGGTACGACAACACGCGGGTCAAGCCCAGGCCGAGTAAGGCGCCAGCGATGGCGGCATCGGCTGTGGAGACGGTCATGCGCGAGCGCACTCGCGCTTGTCGCTTTTGGCCGTCGGCGCCGGCAAAGGTCCAGGCTGTTGCGGCTTCCAGGCCGTCGAAGGTGATGCAACGGTGCGCTGCCAGGTCGTCAGTGGACTTCGGTGTGCCGAATCTCTCCAGGTACACCGGGCTCGCACAGACCACGCGACGTACCGTGCCCACCTGCGTCGCGACGAGGTTGCTGTCTGGCAAGGCGCCGATGCGAAGGGCCACGTCGACATGCTCTTCGATGAGGTTGACGTTGCGGTCGCCGAGGCGCAGCTGAATGTCGACCTCGGGATGCGCTTCCAGGAATGCCCCTGCGACTGGCATCACATGCAGGCGACCGAAGACGATGGGCGCGGCCACCACGATCTGGCCCGTCACGTTGGCATAGGCACCGGAGGCGGCGCGCTCGGCCTCGTCAACCTGCTCCAGGATCTGACGGCAAGCGTCCAGGTAGTCACGACCCGCGTCAGTCAGCACGAGCTTGCGCGTCGAACGGGTGATGAGGCGCGTCTTCAGGTGCGCCTCCAGGTCGGCGAGCTTGCGGCTCACGGTGGCCAGCGGCACGTTCAGGCGTCGACCCGCAGCCGACAAGCTGCCCCCGTCGATGACGGCGGCAAACACGGACATAGCGTCTAGGCGATCCATTGTTCCGAATTGTGAGAGGAAGATTCGCAATTATTGCGGCTAGTTGCCTCAGGCGGGAATATCTACAGTCTCGTCACCGGCACTTACCGGCCCAACCAACCCTGGAGTCCACACCATGTCCCGCCTTGCCACCCCCGCCAGCATTGACGCCGCCCCTGCAACGGCTCGCCCACTTCTCGAAGCCGTGAACAAGCAGATCGGCAGCGTGCCGAACCTGTTCCGCCTGGTCGCCAACAGCCCGTCTGCGCTGGAAGGCTACCTTGGCATGTCCGGTGCGCTGGCCAAGGGCAGCCTGCCGGCCCAGACCCGCGAGCGCATCGCGCTGGCTGTGGCGCAGATCAACGACTGCGGGTACTGCCTGTCGGCCCACAGCTACCTGGGCAAGAACCTGGCGAAGCTGAGCGACGCCGAGATCGCGGCGAACCGCCATGGCGGCTCGCTCGACCCGAAGGCCGACGCCGCGGTCCGCTTTGCGGCGAAAGTGGTTCGCGAACGCGGGCACGTTTCCGATGCCGACGTGCTGGCCGTGCGCATGGCGGGCTATGACGACGCACAGATCGTCGAGATCGTCCAGCACGTGGCGCTGAACACCTGGACCAACTATGTCAACTCGGTGGCGCAGACCGAGATCGACTTCCCTGTCGCCGAGGCCCTCGCCGCCTGATTGGAGACTTCGCCATGCCTCGTCCACCACTGCCGCCGTTCACGCTCGAAACAGCCATCCAGAAGGTACGCCTGGCCGAAGACGCCTGGAACGGTCGCGATCCAGCACGCGTGGCGCTGGCCTATTCTCCGGGCAGCCGCTGGCGCAATCGAGCGACCTTTCTGCAAGGGCGTGCCGAGATCGAAGCCTTTCTCACGCAGAAATGGGATCGCGAACTCGACTACCGGCTCATCAAGGAGTTGTGGGCGTTTCGCGAAGACCACATCGCAGTGCGCTTCGCCTATGAATGGCACGACGCCACCGGGCAGTGGTTCCGAAGCCACGGCAATGAGAACTGGGCCTTTGATGGCGAAGGCCTGATGCACACCCGAGTCGCCAGCATCAACGACCAGCCAATCCTGGAGGCCGAACGCCTGTACCGCTGGCCTGCGGGCCGGCGGCCTGACGACCATGCCGGCCTCACGGAACTGGGGCTCTGATCGTGGCCAACACCAAGACGTATGCCAGCGATGTCGCGTTCACCGACACGGTCAAGGCAATCCAGTCCCGCAAGGGTTCGCGCCCGGCCTATGCCCGGATGGAAGACGGCGGCTCCTGGGAGCAATCCATCACTGCCGATCTCAAAGCCGAGATCGAGGCCCAGACCAGCGTCTTCCTGGCCACAGCCAACGCGGACGGACAACCCTACATCCAGCACCGCGGCGGGCCGGCAGGGTTCCTGCGGGTGCTGGACGAGCACACGATCGCCTTCGTGGACTTTGCGGGCAATCGCCAGTTCATCACGCAGGGCAACCTGGCCGAGAACCCGAAGGCGCACCTGTTCCTGATCGACTACGCGCACCAGCGCCGAATCAAGGTGTGGGGCACGGCACGGGTGGTGGAAGGCGACGAGGCGCTGCTCCGCCGCCTGATGCCGGAGGGTTATCGCGCAAAACCGGAGCAGGTCGTGCTCTTCACCGTCGCGGCGTGGGACGTGAACTGCCCGCAGCACATTCCGCAGCGTTTCGAGGCGTCCGATGTGCAGGCCGCGATCCGGTCTCGCGATGAGCGCATTGCGAAGCTCGAAGCCGAAGTCGAGGGCCTGCGAAGGCCTGTCGATCGATGACGACGCCGGGTTGATCTCCTGGTGTGCCAGCAGCCTTCAATTGCACATCGAGCAATCCGCCAAGGCCTGGGCGAGATGCTCCGAGAACGCCCGAACCTTGGCCGCGTGGCGCCGCTCGGGCGGGCTGACAAGGTGCAATGGCAAGGGGCTGGCTTGCCAGCCCGGCAACAGGACCTGCACCGCACCGCTGTCGATCAGGTCCTGGAACAACCAAGTGGGTGAATAAGCGATTCCGATGCCGTCCAGCACCGCAGCGCGGACGATGTCGGAAGCGTTTGTCTGCAGCGGCCCTTCCACCCGAACCGACACGCTGGATCCATCGGGCGTGCTGAAGTCCCAAAGGTTGCGGCTGCGCAGTTCGGTGTAGACGATGCAGGGGTGCTGCTTCAGGTCTTCCGGGATGCTGGGCATGGTTCCTTGGGCCGTGGCCGCCTGCACATAGGCCCGGCTCGCCACCACGGCGCGGCGGATGCGGCCGATGCGCCGGGCCACCAGCGTGCTGTCGGCCAGATTGCCGATGCGCACGGCCACGTCGATGCCGTGCTCGACCAGGTCGATGAAGCCGTCGTTGAGCTTCAGGTCGATCTTCACGCCCGGGTGGGCCGCTAGAAAGCTGTGAACATGCGGCCGCAGCACCCGCACCCCAAAACCGACGGAGGCGGCCAGCCGCAGCCAGCCGCGCAATTGCTGTTCGCCGCGCCGCAACTGTCCTTCGGCTTCCGTCACTTCCGCCACCAGTCGGCGCGCGTCTTCGAAGTAGCGGTGGCCGTCGTCGGTCAGCGCCAAGGTGCGTGTGGTGCGGGTCAGCAGCTTGGCGCCCAGGTGCTTTTCGAGCGCGGCCACCTGTTTGCTGACGGCGCTTTGCGTGCTGGCTTGCTCGCGCGCCACGGCCGAAAAGCTGCCGGTCTCCACCACCCGGACAAAGGTCTGCATGGCCCCGAGCCGATCCATGGCACCCCCTCGATTAAGTCCAACATGGAATGGATATTAGGCCGTTTGCCGGCCTACCGCCAACTCCGCTCAGCAATCACAGTTCACTTCACCGATTGAACCCCGTCGTTGAAGGAATTTTTTGATGAACACCCCCACCGTCCTGATCACTGGCGCCCTGACCGGCATTGGCCGCGCCACCGCGCTGGCATTTGCCCGTGAAGGCGCCAACGTCGTCGTGTCTGGCCGCCGCGGCGAAGCTGGCCAGCAACTGGCGACCGAGCTGCGCGCCATCGGCGTCAAGGCCGAATTCCTTCGCGCCGACGTGACCGACGAAGCGCAGGTGCGGTCGCTGGTCAGCCAGACCGTCGAACGCTTCGGCCGCCTGGATGTCGCCGTGAACAACGCCGGCGTCGAAGGCGATCTCGGCTCCATCACCGGGCAGACCGCCGCCAACTACCGCGCCACCTTCGACACCAATGTGCTGGGCACGCTGCTGAGCCTGAAGCACGAGATCCCGGTGATGCTGAAGCAAGGCAGCGGCTCGATCATCAACCTGTCGTCGATTGCAGGCCAGGTCGGCATGGCCGGTGCTTCGGTCTACGTGGCCAGCAAGCACGCCGTGGAAGGCCTGACCAGGAGCGCCGCCCTGGAGGTGGCGGCTGCCGGCGTGCGCGTCAACGCCGTGGCGCCCGGCCCAGTCGAGACCGCGATGCTCACACGCTTCACCGGCGGCAACGACGAAGCCAAGGCTGGCCTGCTGGGATTGATGCCCGCCAAGCGCGGCGCCACGCCCGACGAGATCGCCCAGACCATCGTTTTCCTGGCGTCCGACAAGGCGCGTTTCCTCACGGGCCAAAGCATTGCCGTCGACGGCGGCTACACGGCCCAGTAAGCCTGCAACCACTTCCCCGACTGAACTGGAGAACCCCATGAAGACCATCACCGTCCCCGCCTACGAGCAAGTCTCGCCCGCCAACCAGGCCATCTTCGACAACCTCAAGAAGGGCCTGGGCTTCGTGCCCAACCTCTATGCCACCTTCGCCCACTCCGACACAGCGCTCGGCACGTACCTGGCGCTGCAGAACGCCAAGAGTTCGCTCAGCCCGAAGGCGCGCGAAGTCATCAATCTGGTGGTCAGCCAGGTGAACAGCTGCGCCTATTGCCTGGCCGCGCACACGGCGCTGGGCAAGATGGTGGGCTTCACGCCCGAGCAGATCCTGGAGATCCGCCGCGGCCGCGCCAGCTTCGATGCGCGCCTGGACGCGCTGGCGAAGCTGGTGCGCCACATCACGCTGGAGCGTGGTCATGCCGACCCGGCGCTGGTGCAGGCCTTTTTCGCTGCCGGCTGGACCGAAGGCAACCTCGTCGACGCGCTGATGGTCGTGGGCGACAAGATGGTCAGCAACTTCCTGCATGGCGCCACGCAGATTGCCGTGGACTTTCCCCCTGCGCCCGCTCTGAATGCCTGAAGCCCCCGACGTCACACGGAGTGCTTCCATGAGCAGCATGACGGCCCATATCGACCCGCCCGCGAGTCTGGTCACCGATGTCAACCTGACGCGGGGACTGCTGACGGGCCTGGTGGCAGCCAGCATCGGCGCGCTTTACACCGTGTTCGCACGCTGGGGCATCGCCCGCGGCATGGATGCGGCAGACATGACCTTGTTGCGCTTCGGTGTGGCGGGCCTGGTGACACTGCCCGTGCTGGGACTGGCGCTGAAGCGCGACGCCAGGGGCCTGTTGGTGCGCTGGCGGTCCTGGCTGGCGGTGGCCCTGCTGGCCGGGCCACTGTTCGGGCTGTTGATGTTCTCGGCCTTGCAGTGGGCGCCGGCAGCTCACGCGGCGGTGTTCCCGTTCACGGCGATGAGCGTGATGGGAACCCTGATGTCGGCGGTCTTCCTGGGCGACAGGCTGACACTGCGCAAGGCCGGTGGCATTGCGGTGGTCGTGGCCGGTCTGGTGGTGCTGTCCGGCTTGGACATCCGGAGCATGACCGGCCGGGCGCTTTGGGGTGACGTGCTGTTCATCGCTGCTGGCACGTTGTGGGCGGGGTTCGGCATCGTGATGCGCAAGCATCGTATCGACCCGCTGCTGGCCACGGCCATCATCTCGTTCTTCGCCCTGGTGACCTACGTCCCGACCTACCTGGCGACCGTGGGCATCCACAGGCTGCTGGCCGTTGCGCCCACGGTGCTGTGGACCGAGGCGCTGGTTCAGGGCCTGATCGCGGGTGCCGGCACGCTGTACACCTACTCGAAGATGGTGGCGCTGCTGGGGCCGGCGCGGGCTGCAGTCTTCCCGGCATTGGCGCCCGGCATCGCGGCCTTCCTCGCCTGGCCCGTGCTCGGGCATGTGCCTACCGGCATCGAGGCCGCGGGCCTTCTCATCGCGGTGACCGGGCTACTGATCACGGTGACAGCCAGCGGCAGCACGCGCCGGCGCTGAACCGTCATTCCCGAACGTCCACCAATCAAGGAAACGCAGATGTCTACGCTGACCCAACAACTCGCCGACTACCAGGCCGGCTTCAAGCAACGCGCGCCGGCCGAGCGCGTGGCGATGATGGAAGCCGCCACGGCGCAACTGCGGGCCACAGGCATCGAGACGAGTGCGCTGCAGGTCGGGGCCACTCTGCCTGCACTCAGCTTGCCCGACGCCACCGGCAAACCGGTGGACCTGACGGCCCTGAATGCCAGCGGGCCCCTGGTGATCGTGTTCTATCGAGGCGGTTGGTGTCCCTACTGCAATCTGGAACTGCGTGAATGGCAACGGCTGCTGCCGCAGTTGCGTGAACTGGGGGCCACGCTGGTGGCGATATCGCCGCAGACACCCGACAACTCGCTGTCGACAGCCGAGAAGAACGAACTGGCGTTCCCGGTACTCAGTGACAGCGGCCTCGCAGCGGCCCAGGCCTTCGGCATCGCCTTCACCATGAATGCCGATCTGGTGGAGTTGTACAGCCGGGTCGGCAACGACTTGCCCACGCTGAATGGCAATGGGCAATGGGTGCTGCCCATCCCCGCCACCTACCTGATCGACGCCACGGGCCGCATTTCGTTGGCGCATGTTGACGCCGACTACCGCGAACGGGCGGAGCCACTGCGCGTGCTGGAAGCGCTGCGCCTAGGTGGCATCCAGATCGATGGATGATCGGCGGCGCACTCGTTCCATCTTGGGTGCGTTCGGCCTTTGCGGATGCGCTTCGCCGGGCGGCACCCCGGGCTTCCCTCAGGCACCGAGCGCGTCTACAGGTTCGTGGACGATACCCAGATCCACGTCTGCGGTCAGGCAGATCGGCCCTTGAGTCTTTCGTTCTGCGGGAACATCGCGCGGCGCGCTTCGTCGTCCAGGTCGGTCTTGAACGCGTACCGGTCCTTCAACGCGGCCGCACGTTGCGCGGCGGGCCGCTCGTTCACCGCATCCAGCAGCCGTTTCACATGGGGCAGTTGCTCCCAGGCCTCGGTGCCGAGCGCGAAGGGCACTGCTCGCGCCCAGCCCCATACCGCCATGTCCAGCAGTGTGTACTGCCCGCTGACCATCCATGAACGGTCCGCCAGGTGGGTGTCGAGAATCTTCCAGTGCCGCCAGGCTTCAAAGTCATAGCGGTTGAGCGCGTAGGGGTTGGATTCTGGTGCGTAGTGCTTGAAATGCACGCATTGGCCAGTGAAAGGCCCGATGCCGGAGGCCACGAACATCAGCCACGACAGCATGGGGCCGCGGTCCACGGGCGCGGGCAGGAACTGGCCAGTCTTCTCGGCCAGGTAAAGCAGGATGGCGTTGCTGTCGAAGACTGTTGTCTCTCCGTCGACGATCACCGGCACCTTGGCGTTGGGATTCAGTGCCGTGAATGCGGCGGCATGTTGCTCACCCTTGCGCGTATCCACGGGGACGGCCTCGTAGGGCAGGCCCGATTCCTCCAGAAAGAGCGCCACCTTCATGGGGTTGGGTGCGAGTGAGTAATAGAACTTCAGCATGCTTAGCTCTCGGGTGATGGCTGCGGGTTTGTCGATTCTGCGGGCATCGCCTGCCCTGTTCTCAGAGCGGCGGTATGTGGCGGCTCTTCCGAGCGACCTACCCGAGGTACTTCGCCCGCTCGTTCTTGTCCCACAGCCCCCACTGCGTGCCCACTTCACCCTCCTGGCCGAGCTTCCAAGGCTCGTCGAACGATGAGAAGTAGAACAGCTTGACGCCTTCGCTGCGGGCCCATCGCTGCACGTCGATGAAGTACTGCATCGCGTTCTCGGGTGAGGGCACGGCGCTGCCCAACGGCAAGCCCTGGCCAGGCCATCCCGTCTCGGCCACGACAACCGGCTTGTCGCCGCCCGCAGCCTTGACCAGGCCGTGCATGCGCCGAAGGTACTGTGCCGCCACGGCGATGTCAGCACCCTCCCAGAACGGGTAGCAGTTGGGCAGCAGCACATCACAGGCGGCGGTCAGCGCCGGCCGCTCCAGGAACTGGTAGTACGCATCGACGCAGCCCACCGGCACGCCCTCGGGCAGCGCGGCCTTGACGCGCGCGATGCAGGCCAGCAGCTCTTCCTCCGGCAACTCGCCGCGGAGCAGGACCTCGTTGCCCACCACGGCCAGATTGACCATGCCCTCCCCGGCCAGCTTGATCAGCGCCTGGATCTCGCGCTCGTTGCGTTCCCGGTCATGGCTGATCCAGGCCCCCACCATCGTCTTGAGCCCCTTGGTCTTGGCCAGGCGCGGGATGGCCTCGTGGCCTTCGGTGCAGGCGAACGACCGCACCCACCGGGTGTGAGGCGCAATCAGATCGACGCGCCGCCCAACGTGGGACGCGAGCAACTGGTCGCCGGCGCGCTGCCCGTCGGCGTAGGCACTGAAGCACAGGCCGTACATGCCGCCATGGAACTCGGTCGCGTACAGCGCCTGAAGCTCCGGCCCTGTCTTGCCCGTCAGCGGGGAACTCTCTACGCCGGGCAGCAGCAGGCCGCGCTCGGCCAGCCAGGCCCGCCCGCCTGTCCCTTGGGACCCGAGGCTCCCCCGTTGCTTGCGCCGCTCCAGTTCGGCATGGACCTCGACCGCGCGCTTCTCGTCCAGGTCGTAGTTGCGCATGATCCACAGGGCCAGCAAGGTGCCGACGATGGGCACCCCGCTGTAGAACAGGCGCAGGCCGTCCACCGCGCCATCGGGCTGCATCGGTGCACCCGGCGTGAACGCGACGAAGGCCATGATGGCGCCGCTGAGCAGGCCCGCGACGGCAAAGCCCAGCTTG
>CAYJEC010000011.1:0-18926 GCA_964369025.1 uncultured Ideonella sp.
GATAGTGCGGATTCCCGTGTGAAAGTAGGACATCGTCAGGCTAATATTCGAAAGCCCGGTCGCATATGCGTCCGGGCTTTTTTCATTGTTTGCGTCTGGATTCCTACACCTGCTCGTTGATTTCTGAAGATTGGGCAAGTAAATCGCATGCAGTCTTGACTACTGCGCTAGTGTCCTGGATAAGTTCGGAGTTGCGCGGGCGGGCTTGGCGCATCGCAAGGAGTGCCTGACTCTCAAGCGCATTGTGCAACTCGCTTACTGTGGCTGCTTTGAGCCTCCAATACTTGCCCACCCCAAGCTCCTGTATGCGTGCTCCGTTCTCGAACTGATCGTAGGCACTTGCAAGTATGAGCTGGGGTGATCCGGCAGCGATCGCCTGCGCGCAGGTCCCGATCCCTCCATGGTGGATCAGCACTCGGGCGTGCATCAGGAGTGCGGGGAATGATGTCCAGGCTACATGCTCGCCGTCGCCTCGCATCGCTATTTCTGCTCTGAGCGTATCGCTGAGTTCTCTTGCTACCACCACAAAAGCTAGGCCTGCTCGTCGGCAAGCTTCTATGCCGAGTCGGATGAGGTCTTCGCTGTGAATGGCCGCCGAGCCCGGATAGATGACAGCAACGGAACCTTTTGCTAATAGGAACTGCTTTAGTTCTGTTTGAAGGTGGAACTGCCGGCTTGCCCGATACATTGGAAATCCTGCTGTGATCACCCCACGACGTTGCCATCGCTCCGGTACTGGGGCAAACCAACTAGGGTACAAGGCCAGTCCGCCATCTGGCGAGTGCACCCACTCTCCGAACACAGAACCTCGGATTGCAGGCGTCCCCCAGGTACTTTGCCAGTGAACTAATGCAGGGCGGGACAAGGGCTCAAGCTTCCATTTGTCCAAAAGCGACCATAGAACGCGGCGCAGGCACCCCTGAGGCCACCATGCTGGAACTCGCCAGGAACCAAGAAACATGGGGTCGCTGACGCACCGAAGGGCCATCGGTGCCGTGTAACCGCTGATCAGGCGCAGGGAGTTCGGCCAACGGTCTTTTGCGAATCTAGCGCCCACTGCCAGCGGCGATGCAAGCACCACGAGTCGGTCGCCGTTCATGGCACCCAATGCGCCAAGTGCATCACAGGTTGGTTGAATGGCTGGCACCGCCAGGTGCCGCCAGAGGACGCCGAAGCCATGCAGCGGGTGCCACAGCTGTGGGTGGTTCATCGTTCGACTGTGGAACTTTGCTGAAACCACAGACATGAACTTGAGGCCTTCAGCCAGCACTTCGGCCTCGTAGGGCTCCTGGCTCAGGACGTAGACATCATGCCCACGCTGCTTGAGCTCTCTCCCAATGGCCAAGAAAGGATGCAGGTCCCCAGCGCTGCCCAAGGTGACCACGGCGATCTTCATCGACGCGGGCCTCCAAAACAGCGGAACTGCTCGAAGTTCTTGATGCCTTCATCGCTCGAGAAGCGCACTTCCAGCGATAGAGGACCGGCCGTGATGGCGAAGTAGTCGTACACCCCACGCAGTTCGCCCGACATCAAATACTGAAAATGGCAACGGTATTTGTCGGCCCGAACGTTGGCGTAGCGCTCGCTTGAAAACAACTGTACAAATCGCGGCGAGAGGCGTTTGGGGCCCCCTGGCAAGCGCAGTTCTGCGGCCAGACCGTCCAGGCAAACCTCAGTGGGATCGATCAAGGCGAAACAGCACCCATCGGATGGTGCTGTCACATCAAGCCAACACAGAGTGGTGGCCGCGCGGAGTATCCCCAACTCGGCTCGAAACGCACTGGCTTCTGGTTGATAGCTCAAGACTGGAATGCACTCACCCAGCGTGAGCAACTTTGGCGCGCCGGGCCGCTCCAACAAGTGGGCGTCGCGCCGGATAGCCCGGGCCACCACACTCGCCGCCAGCATGGCACCAGAGCTGTGTCCCACCACCATCAATTCGTCGATGCCTGGTCGGCGCGAAAGATCCAGCAGATGGTCGGCAAAAGCATCCAGGCGTTTTTCGAGCTCCGGCAAGCCGTCACGGGCTTGGAGGAGGATCGCCCGGGCACTGCGCATCAGCCAGGCCATTTGCACCTTACCTTGGGCCCAGCGGGCGAATCCACCCAACGTCGCCAACCCACCCACGAGCAGCACGCCACCTGCGGGGTGATGGCCCAATGACATGAGGGCTGCGCAAGCCACGGCCAAGCCAGCCACGCCGGAGGCACACCCTGCCAGCAAGGCCGCAGGTGCCGCCAACGCCATGAAGGCGGGCCAACTCGTCTGCAGGATGCGCCACAGGGAGCCGTTGATCACCATTCGGGTGGTCGTCGCCAGCGTCAGGGCCATCAAACGCCACGTTCCCCTTGGCCAATACTTCCGGACGATGTCGTCCCAGCGCAAGAACTCGTAGCGGCTGTCGACCGTCTGACCTCCGTCATCCGTCCACCGCACATCCCAGTAGGCTGAGTGCGCCGTGCCGCGTTGTCGTGGACCAACGTCGATGGAGTAGCCGGAGACCAGCGCCTGCTTGCCCGCCTCGGCCCGATAAAGCGCGTGGTAATGGGCCGGTCCTTGCGGGTCGAATCCACTCACATACAGAACATGCCTTCGGCGTATGGTCGCCGCGGGGCCTGGGCCAGGTGTCGCGTCTGCCGTTGGCATCAGAAGATGGTTTGATTGTGCAGGCCCTTGGCCAGCATCAGGTCCACCAACGGCTGCTCGCGCTTGTTCGCGCGCTGGCAGTGCCCCGGCTGAAATCGATCAGTCAACCAGATCACACCGCGGGCCCACCGGCGATCTCGTGCGCGCCATGCGTGGGAGGAGACCGACTCCCAGGCGTAACCATCGAAGACCGACGCGTTCACAAAATGGTCAAGCGCTCGCACCCCGGCTCGGCCGCGGGCTGTGCGCCCGAAGAACCCGACGAGGACAAGCAAGAGGTAACCCGCCAAGGCCAACGGGACCATGGCCGTCATCACCAGGAAGCCAGCCAGACGCTCCTTCATCCCGACACACCCGCTCGCCGGAAGACTCGCAGACGGATGCCGTTCTCAGCACGTATCGTCAAGCGCCCGACCGGTTCCGGCTCATGGCCCGGCACCGGTTCAAAGCGGAAGTCGCGAGCCAACGTCGCCAGTATCAATGCGGCCTCCTGCTGTGCAAACGTCGCGCCAATGCATACCCGGGGGCCCATGCCAAACGGCAGATAGGCCTTGCGCAACGACTCGCGTACCGGGAGCGGCGCTTCAGGAGCGTCGGCCTCATAGCGATCGGGATCGAACTCATCCGGCCGCGCCCACAGCCCGCGGTGTCGCTGGATCAGCCAGGGCGAAACCACCACCGAGGCGTGGGCGGGAACACGCTTATCTCGCAAGGTGCAGGCCCGCGCAGATTGCCGTGCAAGAAAGCCGACCGGCGGAAACAGGCGGAGGGCCTCGCGAAAGACGTTGCGGGTCAAGGGCAGGTCTTTGAGCGCCGATGAATCGTTGGAGTTCGGATCGAAAAGCGTTCGCGCTTCGTCGTGCAGGCGTTCCTGAAGCTCGGGTGCATGGGCCAGGAGGTGCAACGCCCACGAAAGCGCGCTGGCCGAAGTCTCGTGGCCGGCAAGGAACAGCATCGCCACCTGGTCGACCAGTTCTTCGAAGCCGAAACCTTGGCCGCTGACCGGATCGCGAACTCGCAGCAGTGTCGCCAGGATGTCCGCCTCCTCAGAAGGTTGGTCACTTGGAGAGCGAAGGGCGGCATCGAAGCGTGGCCGGATCCATTCGACCAGCAAGGCACGGATCTCCGCAGCCGCACGCCGGCTGCGACGCACCTGCCACCAGGGCCGCAGCCAACGCAGCCCAAAGAATGCGGGCATCATCAACCGCGGCGCCAGCGCCTGGTAACGCGCAAAGGCTTCGAACACCTGGTGGGCGCCCCGGCTGTCGAGAGGCTGCGAAACGATGGTCCGCAAGATGATGTCGGCTGCCACGTGGGTCATCTCGATCTCGACATCGTGCTCGGCACCTTCAGGCACCTGCTTCAGCCGATCGACCATCGCCTGCGCCGCCTCACGCATGCGACCGAACACATGCTTGATGCGGGCCCCCTCGAACGACGGGTCCATCAGGGCACGCTGACGTTGCCAGACCTCGCCGTTGGTGGTGAAGATGCTGTCGCCAAGCAGCGGCCGCAGCGCGTCGCCCAGCATCGCGTGCTTTGGGAATGCGGCGGCCTCGTCGACCATCACACGGCGTACCAGTGCCGGCTCGATGACCATGTAAAGGTCGATGCCCGGCAGGTGCACCTCCCCCATCTTCATGTGGTAGCTGCGCTCGTACAGCGCGTCCAGCCATGAGCGGCGCTTGCTGAAGAACATGCGCCACGCCGACGGGCGCTCGGCTTGCGGGCGAGGGTAATGTGGGCAATAGGGCGTGGTCATGTCGGCGGATGTCGCTCGCGCAGGGTCTGTTCACCGGCGGTCAAGGTCAGCAGATCGTAGCCTCCTGCGATGTCCGGCGGTTTCAGGTACTGCATGTGCATCTGCAGTCGATCGCGCTGGAGTGCGGCGTAGTGCGCTGGCGTCAGGATCTTGGGGAAACGTGGTGAGAGCCGGTGCAGGTTGGCGCTGCCCGGGCTCCCCCACGGCGAGATCCGCGCGCAGCCCGCCCAGTCGGCCGGCGCCGTGTAGTCGACCCAGGTGAGTGCAGCATGGCCGGCCAACGCGCGCAGTTCTCGGCGCAGTTGATCGGCATGGTCGAAGAACGACACCAGCGGGATGCATTGACCCAGCGTCAACAGTGCCAGTTCCGGGCCGCGCTGGCCGATCCACGGCGCCTGTGCGAGAGCCCGTGCCACCGCACTGACCGCCAGCGTGGCGCCACTGCTGTGCCCCACGATCAGGATCTCCCGCGTTTCGAGCTCGGACTCCGCCAGATGGACGATCAGCCTGGCCATTGCATCAACACGGTCCTCCAGGGCTTGCAGTCGCCCCGCTGCCTGGGCGTGCGAGAAGCCGTACAGGCGCATCAACCAATCGAATCCGGTGCGTTGCGTCAGGTGCCGGGCCGTCAGCACCGTGCCGCCCACCGCACCCAGAACCAGCACCGCATCCATCGCACCCGACAAGGGGCTTGCCAGATGGGCACACCAGGCCGCCAGGCCCAGCCAGGCCGCCAACAGCAGCAGGGTCCCGGCAAGCGGCAGCATCACGAAGACCCAGTTGGTGCGTGAGGCGCGCCAGGCCCGGCCGAAGAAGCCTTGCCGCAGGCCCCCGACATAAAAATTCCAGTGGTCCCGCCACACCGTGGCGGCGCTGCGGGGCCAATGCTCGCGGACGATGTCGTCCCAACGCAGCAGGGTGTAGCTGGCCATCACCTGATCCGGGCGACCAACGTCCCACTCTTCGGCCCACGGGGTCAGGTGCCGGCGCGGGCCGACCTCAACCGGGCGCTGATCGTCTGCCGGCGGGCGATGCGCCGCCAAGTGCCTGTACAGGCGGTGGTAGTAGCGGGGGCTCTTCGGATCGAAGCCCGCAATGAACAAGACGCGCCGATGCAGTGGCATGAGCGCCATTGTCGCGGGCCTCAGGGTCTGCGAACGGGGGCCAGGGTCAGACGCCCTTCAACTTCGTCCAGAAGGCCGTCGCCGATCAGGCCAGCAGTCAACTCATGTGCCCACTGTGCCGGATGCATCGGCGCCTGCCCCATGCGGGCGCACAGGCCGAAGATCGGCGTGGCCACCAACCATCCCTCCAGAGCGTCGCGGTCCCGCTCCTGGTGCTCCATCATGTGGAACATCGTCAGCGCCCTCGCGGCGTGGCAGGCATGCCGTTCTGGATGCTTCTCGAACGCGTCGAGCCTGCGGCGGCTGGCGGCCAGGGCCCGGCCGACATCCTCGAACACCGCACCATGGCCCGGGATCACCTGGCGTGGCGCCAGTGCTTCGATGAACTCGAGGGTCTGGCGTGTCGGCCCGAAGCCGTCGTCTGCGCAGAGTTCTGGAAAGATGATCGCCAGCCGGTCCTCCCAAAGCGCATCGCCGGAGATCAGGGTCCGCGTCTCAGGCTCGAACAGAAGCACCGCTTCCGGGTCGTGCCCCGGCGCCGCATGGATCTGCCAAATGGCCGACCCGAGTGCCAGCGCGCCGCCCGGTTGCAGCACACCGTCCACCCGGAAGCGTTCGCAGAGCTGACCGGTGAGTTCGTACGTCAAGCGGCTGTGGTCCCAGACATGTGCCGCCGCGTAAGACGGGGCAGGAATCCAAGTCTGCACCTCGTAACGGGACTGCAGCGCCCGGTTGCCGCCGCAGTGGTCCGAGTGCAGGTGGGTATTGACGATGCGGGCCGGCGCCGCACCGCCGAGTGCCTTGTCGACCAGCGCCAACGTCATCTCGGCATGGCGTGCATAGCCCGTGTCGACCACCGTGGCCGGCGTGTCGCCGTCCGATCTGAACACGATGTTGTTGGCCGACAGCCAGTCGCGCTGCAGCACGGTGGCCCCGAGCACGCTCAAGGCGCGGGCGGGGCTCACGCGGCAGCAGAGCGCAGTTCGCGCCTCAGCACCTTGCCCACTGGCGACTTCGGCAACTCGTCTCGGAACTCGATGATCTTGGGCCGCTTGTAGGCGGTGAAGTTGTCGCGGCAGTAGCCAGCCACGTCGTCCTCGTTGAGGCCGGCATCCTTCTTCACGACGAACAGCTTGACAGCCTCGCCGGTGCGCGCGTCCGGGATGCCGATCGCGGCGCACTCCAGCACGCCCGGGTGCAGGTTGACCACTTGCTCGATCTCGGTCGGATAGACGTTGAAGCCCGAGACCAGGATCATGTCCTTCTTGCGGTCGACGATGCGGATGTGCCCCCTCTCGTCCATGATGCCCACGTCGCCGCTTCGGAAGAAGCCGTCGTCGGTCATCACCTTGGCGGTCTCATCCGGGCGGTTCCAGTAGCCGGCCATCACCTGCGGGCCGCGGATGCAGATTTCACCGGGTGTTCCGAACGCTACATCGCGGCCGTCATCGTCGCGGATCACGATCTCTGTCGACGGCACCGGCATCCCGATCGAACCGGTGAACTCGCGGACATCGAGGCGGTTGCTGGTGGCCACCGGAGAGGTCTCGGACAGGCCATAGCCTTCGACCACGGGGCAGCCCGTGACCTGCAGCCACTTCTCGGCCGTAGCCTGCTGCACCGCCATGCCGCCGCCGTTGGAAACCACCAAGTCGGAAAAATCGAGCCGCGCGAAACTGGCGTCGTTGGCCAGCGCATTGAACAAGGTGTTCACGGCTGGAAACATGTTGACCTTGTACTCGCTCAGTGTGCGCACCAGGCCCGGAAGGTCTCGTGGGTTGGGGATCAGCAGGTTCAGCGCACCCAGGCGGGCGCCAAACATGTAGCAGATGGTCAGCGCGAAGATGTGGTACAGCGGCAAGGCACACACCACGGTCAGCGGCTTGTCGCCCAGCCGCTCGAACATCGGCTTGAACCAGGCCTCGGTCTGCAGGATGTTGGCCACCACATTGCCGTGTGTCAGCGTGGCACCTTTGGAGACGCCGGTGGTGCCGCCGGTGTACTGAAGGAACGCTACATCGTCCGGCCCCAGGGCCGCGGGTTTGAGCGGCAACCTGCTGCCCTCAGCCACCGCCATGTTGAAGCGGGTCACCGTGTGCCCAATGCCCAACGGCAGGCGGAACTCGGGCACCATCTTCTTCAGGTGGCGAACCGCGAAGTTGACGAACTGGCCCTTCCAGAAACCCAGCAGGTCTCCCATCGAGGCCAGCACCACGTGGCGCACATCAGTCTGGCCGATCGCGTCTTCCAGCGTGTGGGCGAAGTTCTCCAGCACGATGATGGCGTGCGCACCGCTGTCCTTGAGCTGGTGCGCGAGTTCGCGTGCGGTGTAGAGCGGGTTCACGTTCACCACCACGCAACCGGCGCGCAGGATGGCGCCGATCGCCACCATGTACTGTGGCAGGTTGGGCATCATGATCGCGACGCGTTCGCCTTTGACCAGGCCCTGGGCCTGAAGCCAGGCGGCCAACGCGTGCGACAGCTCATCCACATCCCGGAAGCGCAGCCGGCTGCCCATGCAGGCGCTGGCATCGCGCGAGGCATGGCGGTGCCAGGCTTCGTCGAGCAGCGACACCAGCGACGGGTAAGCGTCGACGTCAACGGTGGCAGGGATGCCGGGTGGGTAGTGGTTCAGCCAGGGTTGCATGGGGGCGGCCGGCATGGCGCCGGCATTTTTTGGGTGGTGAATGGATCGAGTCCGGATCGTGCTGTGCGCCGTTGGCCGCCGGCTACGGTAGTTGTCCTAGCGCGTCGCGCCAGGCCGGTGTTTCGCCTGTCGCCTGGGCGACATCCTGGGCGGCAAACAACGCGTCGAGCAACGCACGTTCACGTGTTTCGACGCGCGCCAGGAACTCGTCGGCCCCGCGCATGGCGCTGAAAGTGTCGAATCCGCGTTCAAGGAAGCCTTGCAGTGAGGCCAGGCCGGCAGCTCGGGCCGGGCCACGCATCAGCCGCAGGCTGTTTCGCAACAGCATGCTGCGGGTGTAGCGATCAAGTTGCCTGCCGAGGGCCAGCACCAGCTCGATTTGCCGCGCCCGGTCCGCCGGGCGTCCGGTCGCCTGCCAGGCGTGCAGGTAACCGCCCGCATCCAGCGCGCCAGTGCCGAGTTGCCGGCCCATCTCGCTGTCCAGCGACTCCGACAAGGCATGCAAGGCTGCCAGCGCCTCGACGGTGGCAATGATGTCCTGTGGGAACAACCGAACAAGTGCTGGCACGATGCGGACGAACTGGGCGTCGCGTTCGTTGAAATCCTGCGGGCCGTAAAGATCGTCCAGGAAGAAGCGCGCCGCATTGGCATACCGCCGATGGGCCAGCAGATCGGCGTGCGTGCGGGCGAAGCGTTCACGCTGATACGCCTTCAGCGCCAACACCTGGCGAGCAAGCACCGGATCCTTCGCCCGCGCCTGGCGCTCTGCCTCCACCCTTTGAAGGTGGCCCAGGATGCGTTCAGCCAAGGCGTTGGACATGATGATGCCAGCGTACCGCAGCCCTGGGGTAATTCAGGGGGCAGGCTAGTGCGCTCGCTCTAGTCCAAGCACTTGTGGGGCCGGCCTTCGGTGCAACACTGGCCTGATGCAACGAAGAACCTTGCTGAAAGTCGGGATGGGCGCCGGAGTCTTGTTGACGGTGGCCGGCGCCGGCGTGGTCCTGTGGACACCGGGCTGGACAAAGGACGGGCTCAGCGCGCCAGCGCGTGACGTCTTTGCGGCCGTGGCTCGGGCCGTGCTGGATGGCACCTTGCCCGAAGCCGCCGCCGGGCGCGAAGCGGCCCTGGCCGCGCACCTGCGCCGGCTGGAGGCGTCGATTGCCGGCCTGGCCCCTGCCACCCGCAAGGAACTGTCCGAGTTGCTCGCCATGCTCTCATTGGCTCCTGGCCGTGTCGCACTGGCCGGCTTGGGCCCGCGCTGGGCCGACGCCAGTGTGGCCGAGTTGCAGGCGGCCCTTCAGGCCATGCGCGTGTCGTCGATTGCCACCCGCCAGCAGGTCTACCACGCCCTGCGAGATCTCACGAACGCTGCCTACTACGCTGAGCCCGCGACCTGGGCCCAACTCGGTTACCCCGGACCCACTCCCGTATGACGCCCCTGATCACGAAACCCAAGACCATCACCGACCCCATTCGGGCGGGCCTGGCGCGAGGCTGGAAGGTCTTCGGTGGCCCGCATGCGCAGGCTCCCGAGGCACTGCAATGCGATGTCGCCATTGTCGGCAGCGGAGCCGGTGCAGGCATCAGTGCCGAGATGCTCACCCGAGCCGGCCTCAGCGTGATCCTGGTGGAAGAGGGGCCGCTGCGTTCCAGCAGCGATTTTCACCAACTTGAGGCCGAGGCCTACCCCTCGCTGTACCAGGAGAGCGCAGCGCGCAAGACAGCTGACAAGGCCATCACCATCTTGCAAGGCCGCTGCGTGGGTGGCTCCACCACGGTGAACTGGACCAGTTCCTTCCGCACGCCGCCCGACACCCTGGCGTACTGGCGCGAGCACTTCGGGCTGGACGGGTTCGCCGTGGCCGACATGGCCCCCTGGTTCGCACAGGCCGAGCGGCGCTTGTCGATCCAGCCCTGGCTGGCTCCCCCCAACGACAACAACGAGCTCCTGCGCAAGGCGGCGCAGCGCCTGGGCATCGAGGCTTCCGTCATCTCGCGCAACGTCAAGAGCTGCTGGAACCTCGGTTCCTGTGGCATGGGTTGCCCAACGAACGCCAAGCAGTCGATGCTGGTCACCACCCTGCCTGCGGCGCTGGATGCCGGGGCACGGTTGCTGGTGCAGACCCGTGTGCAATCGCTGCTGGTCGAGAATGGCCGCGTCCAGGGGCTGGTGGCGCTGGCCATGGGCGCCGATGGCGTGCCCGAGGGGGGGCGCAGCACGCGCATCTCCGCCCGCCATGTGGTGGTTGCCGGTGGGGCGATCAACTCGCCAGCGTTGCTGATGCGATCCAACGCACCCGATCCGCACAAGCTTCTGGGCTCCCGCACCTTCCTTCATCCGGTGGTCATCTCGGCGGCCTTGTTCGAACAGCGGATCGACGGTTGGCAAGGTGCGCCGCAGTCGATCTACAGCGACCATTACCTGCACACCCACCCGATCGACGGCCCAATGGGCTACAAGCTCGAAGCACCGCCCATTCACCCAGTGATCTTTTCGTCGACCTTGGCTGGATACGGGCGTGAGCAGGCGCGCATGCTCGGCCAGTTGCCCCACAGCCATGCGCTGCTGGCCCTGTTGCGTGATGGCTTCCACCCGGAATCCGTCGGAGGGCGGGTGCGCCTGCGGGGCGACAGCACACCTGAGCTGGACTACCCGTTGACCCCCTTCGTGATGGAAGGCGCGCGGCGCGCCCTGCTGTCGATGGCCGAACTGCAGTTCGCCGTCGGTGCCAAAGAGGTCGTGCCGGTGCACGAAATGGCCCGCGGCGTGACCAGCTGGCGCGAGGCCCAGGCCCTGATCGCAGGCCTCCCGATGCAGCCGTTGCTGACGCGTGTGGTCAGTGCCCACGTGATGGGCGGCTGCGGCATGGCGGCCGATCCGCGGCAGGGCGTGGTCCGCCCGGATGGCACGCACTGGCAATGGGAGAACCTGTCGGTGCACGATGGCTCGGTGTTCCCGACCAGCATCGGCGCCAATCCGCAGCTCTCCGTCTATGGCATGGCGGCGCGGCTCACCACCGGGCTGGTGCAGCGTCTGGGCGGGCGGCCGGTGCCGCTCGACGCGCCCGCCTGATGCTGGCTCGCCTGGAGCAAGCGGTCGTCCTGGCGTGGCTGACCGCGCTCGGATTGGCTGTCGGGTTGCCCTGGCACGCGGGGCAACCGCTGAAAGCAATGTGGTGCGGGGCGCTGGTGCTGTGCAGTCATGCCTTGTGGCTCTTGTTGACCTTCAGCCTCATGCGCTGGCGAAACGTCGACGACCCTGCGCCCCGGGCCAGCTGGGCCCAATGGCTGTCGGCATGGTGGGGCGAGGTGAAGGCAGCCCCCAGGGTATTTGGCTGGCGTCAGCCATTTCGCTCGAACGCCTTGGCCGACTTCCTGCCGCAGCCGGCATCACGCGGACGCACCGGGGTTCTGCTGGTGCATGGGTTCGTCTGCAACCGGGGTCTGTGGAACCCCTGGATGGCACGCCTGCGCGCCGTAGGCGTGCCGCATGTGGCGGTGAACCTGGAGCCGGTGTTCGGCTCGATCGACGACTATGCCGCCGTGATCGAGGCCGGCGTGCGCCAGTTGGAACTCGCCACCGGCGAACGCCCGCTGCTGGTAGGCCACAGCATGGGCGGTCTGGCGATCCGGGCCTGGTTGGATCGGTTTCACGGCGATGGCCGCGTGGCCGGCGTGATCACGCTGGGCTCCCCGCACCACGGCACCTGGTTGGCGAAGCTGTCGCGTTGGACCCTCAACGGCGCCCAGATGCGGCCGGACGGTGACTGGCTGCGCGCGCTGGCGCTGCGCGAGCCCCGCTCACGCCACGAGTTGTTCCTGTGCTTGTTCAGTCATTGCGACAACATTGTTTTCCCGGCGTCCACGGCCGTGCTGCAGGGAGCCAGGTCCAAGCACATTGCCGCCTGTGCCCATGTCGAGCTGGTTCACCACCCCGACGGCTGGGCCGCGCTGCGCGACGCGCTCGGGCTGCCCAGAGAGGCGTGAGGCCTGCGCCGGGCGGCCCCACAGCCCAGCTGCCGCCAGCCACAGGGGGAGCATTTCCAGCCACAGCAGGCCCCGGGCGTCACCACTGCGGTCTTCGAGTGCCCCGAGCATCCACGCGCCCAGGCCAACGACCCAGACCAGGCCGAGTGCGACCCAGGCGGGCCGTTCGTCCCAGGCGCGGTTCACGCGCCGGGCCAGCTGAAGCCACGAGAGAGTGCCTGCGCAGGCCGCCAGCACGGCATGCAAGGCACCGGCCAACCAGGGGGCTTGACGCAGGGCCTCCAGGCGCTGCAGCGAGTTCAGCGGGTCGAACGCCGGCAAGGCCCACAGGCCGGCCGCCACGGCGAGCGACATGGCGAAGAACAGGGACAAACCACAGCGACGACTGATGTCAGGTGTCATGCAACAACATGTCTGTGACCGATCTCGCGATCGAGGGACGCCAGTGTCTCCAGTCCGCCATCCAGCGCACATCACCCCGATGGGGGATGAGGTGGGGTATCAACCGTCCAGATCGTGGAGCAGGGCCTCGGTCGGCGCCAGCCCCAGGTTCAGCAGGCGGGCGATGTCGCGAACGTCATCCGGCAGCGCCGGGTTCAGCCAGTCACGTGAACTGTGGCGCGCGACACGGATGGCCAGCATCACGTTTCGCACCTGGGCGGCATCTTCCTGCCGGTCGTCGGTGATGCGCACCAGCAGCTCCGGCAGGCGCCAGGCAAGCATCAATGCGTGCTGGATGTCGGCCAGTGGCACGCCGAGCAGTTGTTTCTGCACCGCTGCGCTGCGCAGCGTCGGCTCGGCCTTCTGGCGCGCAGCGATCTCCAGGGCGAGGTGTGGCGCGTGCAACCACAGCAGCATCTCGGCAAAGTCGTGGAGCAGCGCTGCCTGGTGGATCACCGGGGCATCGTGATCGAAGCGGTGTACCGCAAAGCCAAGTGCAAACTTGGCGGCGCGGTGCGCGCGGCGAAGGACTTCACGCAGGCCACACAGCGCTTCCGGTTGGTCGGCCAGATGCTGTTCGATGGTCGGCTGGGCCCCGAAATCGCGAAAGAAGGGCGTGATGCCAATCAGCACCAAGGCCTCGGTGGCGGTCTCCACGTCGGTCTGACGGCGGCTGCGCTGGTGACTCGCGCTGTAGGCCAGCAGCTTCAGCGTCATCAGAGGATCCTCGCCGATGGTATCGGCGAGCATCCGTGCATCGACGGCGTCCTCATTGCCGCGCAAGTCTTCAAGCGCCTCGGCGGTCCTGCCGAGCACCGGGATCTCCACCAGCTGGAAGTAGCGCACCCATCCGATCACGTCGGTTGGCGTGCGGCGTTGGGTAGTTGTGGTGGGTGAATTCATGGCGTGCAGACCCGGGGAGTGCCCGGTCTGCGGTATATCGACGCAAGGCCGGCGGACTTGAGCCAGCCAGGACCTCTCGGTCCTGGCTGGCTCGCCACCATCACAGGCGGTTTACGTCGAGCCGGCCGACGTATTCGCCGTTGACGTAGAGCGCCCCCTCGGGAGCGCCCGCCTCGGCGTGGAACTCCAATTCGGGCCAGCTGGGCTGGACGAGCTGGCGCGGTGCCGGTGCGGCCACCTGGCGAGCCGCCCAGGCGAGCCAGGCGCCGGCCCGGCGCAACTGGCGGGCGACCAGGCGCCGAGCAGGGCGTGGGCTGGCCAAGGGTTGCCAGGGCACGGGCCCTTGGGCGGCCTGGGGAACATAGAAGCTGCGGTGCATGATGGAAATCTCCATGTCGGGCACCGCGCATCGTGGGCGGTGCCAGAGGTCAAAAATGATTCACGGGCTTCGGCGGTCGGCCTCAGCGTGGGACAGTTCTCGGCGGATCGCCTGGCCGCTACGCTGGCGTTCGGCCTTTGGGTCGGCGCGGTGGGTGCCGGCGCGCCGGGTTCGAGACAGCGTCACGAACGGATTGCGCGGCTTGCGGATGTCAACGGTGATCTTCATGTGGGGCTCCTGAGCGGGACAAAAGGGGAGTCGCAATGCAAACGGCCCGGGGGTTGAAACCATCCCGGGCCGTGTTGCGGAGGGCCGCCAAAGGCGGCAAGCCTTCAGCGATTCCGATAACGGCCGGCAGGCGGGTTCGCGCGCACCAGCAGAAACACCCGAGCGGCCAGGGCTGCCGAGGCAGCCGTGGTACGGCCGGAGAGGTTCCGGGGGATCATCAGCATCAGCATTCCTGTTGAGGGTGGCGGGGCCGGCGGGCCAGATGGCTGCCGGGGCGGCGGGCCTGCCGCAGTCACCGCACGTGTTGCGATGGGGCTGCGTTGAGCTGGCGCAATGATAAACGATTGATTATCTTGCGCAAGCACTTTTTATCACTTGGGTATCAAGTGTGCCGCGCAGGCTACTTCTTCTTCAGCGGGGCCACGCCACTCTGGGTCTTGAGCCACAGGTCGTGCGGGTCGATGGCTGGCGCAGGCGGTGCAGCCGCAGGGCGAGTTTCCGGGTGCGGCCGTGGTGTGGGCATCAGCACTTCGCCCAGCAGATCCAGCAACCGGGTGCGGGCGCGTTGGGGGTGGCGGCGGTAGTAGGTCAGCACCAGGCCGACGATGAAGCGCTCGTCGTCGTCCTGCGGCAGCGGAGAATCGCCCCCGCCGTCGGGGCTCGCTGCCACACCGAGCGCAGCGCGCCCGCCGGCTTGCGGCTGGTCCATCCAGCCATGGGGCTTGTGGCAGTTCTGCTCGAACTGGCGGGCCAGGCGTTCACCGATCTGTCGTGACCGGCCCTTGATCTGGCTCCAATAGCTGGGTTGTATCTGCAAGCGCTCGGCGAATCGCCGTTCCAGGCCGCGCAGGGTGGCGGCGTCGGGGTGCTTGACGGTGCTGCGGACAAATTCGTCGAACAACACCAAGGCGTTGTCCAGGCGAACCGCCGCCACGTCGCGGGGTAACTCCATATCGCCGATGATAAAGCCGCGTTGCCCAGGTCACCGCGCTAGGATGTGAGGAGCTTTCGAGGAGATCGGGTCATGAACATGTACCGCGCATGGCAGCTTTCACTGGGCATTCTCTGCGCCGCTGCGTGGCCTGCCCAGGCCGCCGAGCGCGCCATCGACAAGGAGATCGTGGTGCCCGCCTCGCTGGACCAGGCCTGGGCCGCCTGGACCACGCGGGAGGGGATCGTCAGTTTCTTCGCGCCAGATGCCGAGATCGACCCCAGGGTCGGGGGCGCCTTCCACATTCACATCGACCCCACGGCACCAGCCGGCCAGAAGGGGGCAGACGACATGCGTTTCATGGCACTGCAACCCCGGCAAATGCTGTCGTTCGACTGGAACGCGCCGCCCAGCCTGCCCGAGGCGCGGGCTCAGCGCACCTTCGTGATCCTGCGTTTCGAAGCCGTGAGTGCCAACGAGACACGTGTCATGCTGCACCACGTGGGCTGGGGGCAGGGTGGCCAATGGGATGCCACTTACGCCTACTTCGACAAGGCCTGGGGCAATGTCCTGGGCAACCTGAAGAAGCGGTTCGAAACCGGGCCGAAGGATTGGACCGAGTGGCTGCAGCAGCTGAAGGCCTGGCGGGCGCAGGCGGCCGCCAGCGCTGTGTCGCGGTAAGCCGGGTACCCGGACCCGGCACGGTGGTCACCCGCGGGCCGACCCTGCGCTTCAGTCGTCTGGCGCCAACTTGTGCTGGCCGGCAAGTTGTTGCTGCACGTTGGGCGGAACAGCCTCGTAGTGAGACAGGCTCAACGTGTATCTGCCCTGGCCGCTGGTCAATGCGTTGAGTCGGCTCTGGTAGCTCATCAACTCGGCCATCGGCGCCAGCGCGCGCACCACCATCATCCCGGCCAGTTGGGCGTCGGTGCCCGCCACCTGGGCGCGTCGTGACGACAAGTCGCCGGTGATGTCCCCGGTGGCCGATTCCGGTGCAGTGATCTCCACGTTGACGATGGGCTCCAGCACGATGGGCCTGGCCTCCTGGATGGCTGCGACGGTGGCCTTTCGGCCAGCGGTGACGAAGGCGATTTCCTTGCTGTCCACGCTGTGGTGCTTGCCGTCGTAGACGGTGACCTTGATGTCGACCACTGGATAGCCAGCGATCACGCCGGCAGCCAGGGCTTCGCGAACCCCCTTCTCCACCGCCGGTATGAAACTGGTCGGGATGGTGCCACCCTTGACTTCATCGGCAAACTGGAAGCCCGTGCCGCGAGGCAAGGGCTCGACGCGCAGGAACACCTCACCGAATTGCCCGGCGCCACCGCTCTGCTTCTTGTGCCGGTGATGGCCCTCGGCCCTGGCGTTGACCGTTTCCCGGTACGCCACCCGCGGCGGGCGCGTGTTGACTTCAAAGCGATGCACGTCGCGCAGGCGGTCGAGCAGGATGCGCAGGTGAAGGTCGCCCAGCCCGTTGACGATGGTCTCGTTGGTGGCGGCTACATGCTCGACCTTGAGGCAGGGGTCCTCGTCGACCAATTTCTGCAGGATCTCCCACATGCGTTGCTCGTCGCCATGGCGCTTGGGCTCGATGGCCAGGCCATGCACAGGCACCGGGAACGGCAGTGGCGCGAGGTGGATGTGGTCATCTTCAGCGGCGTCGTGCAGCACCGCATCGAAGTGCAGTGCGTCGACCTTGGCGACGGCGCAGATGTCGCCCGGCAGTGCGCGCTGTACCTCGACATGCTCCTTGCCCTGCAGCATGAACAGATGGCCCACCTTGAAGGGTTTGCGGCCGTCGCCCACATAGAGCAGGCTGTTCGGCGTGATGGTGCCCTGGTGCACCCGCAGCACGCCCAACTTGCCCACGTAGGGATCCACCGTGACCTTGAACACATGGGCCAGCACATGCCGGTCCGGGTCCGGCGTGGCATGCACCAGTGTCGCTTCGGCGCCTTCGCCGCGGAGGAAATCCGGCGGGTTGCCTTCGGTCGGGTTGGGCAGCAGCCGGTCGATCACATCCAGCAGTTCCCTTACGCCGGCACCGGTGCGCGCCGAGACAAAACACACCGGAATCAGGTGCCCCTGTCGCAACGCTTCTTCCAGCGGCGCATGCAACTCGCTCGGGTCGATGTCGCCGTCGTTCAGGTAGCGTTCGACGAAATCACCGTCGACCTCAACCACCTGCTCCACCAGGGCCTGGTGCGCGGCGGCCACCGACGAAAAATCGGCCGAGCCTTCGCGGTTGAAGAAGCAATCCACCACCCTCGCCCCGCCTGCTGAGGGCAGGTTCAGAGGCAGGCATTCCTTGCCGAAGGTGGCCTGGATCTGCGCCAGCAAGCCGGCCAGATCAACCCCTGGGGCATCGATCTTGTTGACGATGATCAGCCGGTCGAGATGGCGCGCCGCGGCGTGCTGCATCATGCGGAGTGCCATCGGCTCGATACCCAAGGGCGCATTGATGACGATGGCTGCGGTCTCCACCGCCTCCAAGGCCGGCATGGATTGGCCGACGAAATCAGCCGCCCCGGGGGTGTCGATCAGGTGGATTCGGTTGCCGGCATGCGTGAAGTGCATCACCGAGGAATTCAACGAGTGCTGAAGACGGCGTTCGAGCGGATCGTGGTCGCTCACCGTGGTGCCGCGTTCCAGCGTGCCGGGGACGCTGATCACGCCGGCCCGAACGAGCATGGCCTCTGCCAGGCTGGTCTTGCCGGCGGCGGCTGGGCCGACCAGAGCCAGCGTGCGTATTGCCGCCATCGCAGGCTGCGCACCGCTGGCGAATCCGTTCGCGGCCCCGTTGGCCATTGAACCGGCGGCCGTGGCTCCAGCCGCCGGGAGTTCTGGGCTTGACATGGTGGCTCTCCTCATCGGCCCGTCGCGGCACGAAGGCGCCGCAGGTGGGGCGGGCCGTCCAATCAGGTCAGCCTACGCCTGCCCGGCCACCAACGCAAGCCAGTTCAGTTGACGACAAGCACCCAAGCCACCTTGTCGCTGGCCGCCGCGGGGCCGCCGCCATTGAAGTCGAAGGTGCGAACCTCGATGTTGCCAACCGGGCAGGCGCTGGAGGTCGCCGTGTTGCGCCAATAGGCCAGGCCCGAACTGCCCGACGACAAGGTCCACTCGGTCGTCAACTGCGGGTAGATGGCGGTGAGATCCACTTCTATCGCCGGAACGACGCAGTAGACCCCGGTGGCGATGCGGCTTACCGAAGTCACGCTTTTCGAGCGGACAGTGCCGCCGAAGGCGAAGGCGCTTTGGAACACGGCCAACTTGGCCCGTGTCGTGAACGGGCCGGTCGCCAGTGGCGCCGACAAGGCCTCTGCCAGGGCATCCGGGCCCCCGTTGGGCAGCAATGGGCTGGTTCCCGCAGCTGATGCCATTGCGGCGGCGGTCAACAGGGGCAGGGCGAGTGTGAACATGCGCATGGCGTCTCCTTGGCGGTGCGATGGTTTGGCTACTGGAAGGCCACTTCTGCAAAGCCGCGCAGCTTCCGGCTGTGCAACTGGCCGACACTGGATTCACGAAGCAACTCCAGGGCGCGCACGCCGATTCGCAGGTGCTGATCGACCCGTTCCCTGTAGAAGTGGTTGGCCATGCCGGGAAGCTTGATCTCGCCATGCAGCGGCTTGTCGCTCACGCACAGCAAGGTGCCGTAGGGCACGCGGAAGCGGAAGCCGTTGGCCGCGATGGTCGCCGACTCCATGTCCAGCGCAATGGCCCGGCTCTGGCTGAATCGGCGCTCCGGGCCCGGGTGCGGCAGCAACTCCCAGTTGCGGTTGTCAGTCGAGGCCACGGTGCCGGTCCGCATGATCTTTTTCAACTCGTAGCCTGAGAGTTGGGTCACCTCGGCCACCGCCTGCTCCAAGGCGAGTTGA